>JBDSYB010000167.1:0-17449 GCA_039925885.1 Verrucomicrobiota bacterium | reverse complement strand
GAATCAGACGCAACGTGGGGTGTCCAATGGCAGCGGTCATCCGACGAACTTGACGATTTTTTCCTTCAACCAACTCCAAGCCAAGCCAGCAATCGGGAACGGATTTTCGAGAACGAATGGGCGGATCGCGCGGTGAAATTTTCGGTTGTGGATCGAGAACCCACGCGCGGCACGGAAGAGTTTTGCGACCTTGAATCACGATGCCTCGCGAAAGTTTTTCCAGAGAGTCGGGCGACGGAATACATTCCACCTGAGCCCAGTAAATTCGATGATGTGCGTGACGGGGATGGAGCAATTCCTCATTCAACTCCGGCTCGTCACTCAGCAAGAGCAAACCTTCTGAGTCGGCATCAAGTCGCCCCAGAGAATAGACATTTTTGGGAAAACTAAATTCAGCCAGCCTGCGATTACCGGATTGGTCATCCGTGAACTGCGAAATCACTCCGAAAGGTTTGTTGAATGCAATGAGCATCAAAAATTATTTCTCACGATTTGGAAGCAATTGAACATGATTTTCGCCTTCAGCAAATCTTTTCACTTGGACAGCCTTTGTCCAAGTGACTCGCTTAAATTTTGCGCATGAATAAAGAACAAATGGAACTTGGTTTCAATGGAACAACGATTCGCCGTGTGTCTGAAATAAAGCAACGCCGTGCGAGCCGTGCGCAATGGTGGTTCCAGCAGATGCGTCGTGCGGTAGATTGCGCTTTGGATTGGGAACCCTCGCCCAACGCGCGCCCCGAGCAGGTTCACATGAAATTGACGCCGCGTTGGTAAGCCCAAGAACGTGCTGCCGATCCTGTCGGCAGCACGTTGTCCGTGGGACTTTGGACTTTGCAATGCAGTGAGTGTGTCGTAGAAATTCCGTCCCGCTGTGGCGGAATAATGAAACCTCAAGTTGAAATCTACGATACGACGCTGCGCGACGGCAGTCAGGGTGAAGGCGTCAATTTTTCGGTGGCGGACAAACTTCGCATCGCTGAAAAACTTGATGCGTTCGGGGTTCATTACATTGAAGGCGGCTGGCCGGGCAGCAATCCCAAAGACATCGAATTTTTTGCGCAGGCGAAAAAACGCAAATTTAAAAACGCAAAGCTGGCGGCGTTTGGTTCCACTCGGCGCAAAGGTGTTGCGGTTGAAAACGACGAACAAGTCCGGCTCTTGATCGACGCGGCGACGCCCGTTGTCACGATTTACGGCAAAACTTCCATGCTACACGTCAAAGAAGTTTTGCGCTGCACGCCCGAAGAAAATCTCGCAATGATCGGCGACACGGTTCGCTTCCTCAAAGACAATGGGAAATTTGTCATCTACGACGCGGAACATTGTTTCGACGGTTACAAATTAAATCCCGAATACGCGCTCGCCACCTGGCAAGCGGCAGAAAAATCGGGAGCAGATTTCGTTGTGCTTTGCGATACGAATGGAGGTTGCCTGCCGCAGGAAATCGCGGAGATCAGCGCGTTTGCCAAAAGCAAATTGAGCTGCAAAATTGGCATTCACACTCACGACGATATTGGTCTGGGTGTGGCGAATGCGCTCGCTGCATTGGAAGTCGGCGCGGTGCATGTGCAAGGAACCATCAACGGTTACGGCGAGCGCACCGGCAATTGTAATCTCGTCAGCGTCATTCCTTGCGTCGCGTTGAAAATGAAAAAGAGCTGTGTGCCGGTGGCGTCGTTGCGCAAGTTGAAAGAACTTTCCCAATTCGTGGATGAGATTGCAAACATCCGACATAACCCGCGATTGCCGTGGGTGGGTTCGGCGGCGTTTTCGCATAAGGGCGGCACGCATGTTAACGCCGTGCAAAAACTTTCCGCAAGTTACGAGCACATCGAACCGGAGTTGGTCGGAAACGAACGAACCGTTCTGGTGAGTGATTTGTCCGGGCGCAGCAATATTGTGATGAAGGCGCAGGAGCTTGGATTCAAAATTTCCAACGACACGCCGGAATTGAAAAATATTTTGACGCGCATCAAGGAGCTTGAACACGCTGGATATGAATTTGAGGCTGCGGAAGGTTCGCTGGCGTTGCTCATTCACCGTCGGCTGAAAAATGAGAAGCCGCCGTTTGTAGTTGAGACATATCACGTTTCCATGCGCCGCGATGGCGTTGTCCAAAAAGGTGTTGAAGGAAAATCTGTTTGCGAAGCGACGGTGCGGCTGCGTGTCGGAAATGAAGTGGCGCATCGCGTTGCCGAGGGTGATGGACCAGTCAACGCGCTCGATTCCGCATTGCGTCTGGCTCTGGGGAAATTTTTTCCGAAGCTCAAAAAAGTTCAACTCACCGATTACAAAGTTCGTATTCTCGACGGAGAAAAAATCGAGATGATCAGTAATTCTTCGCCTTCCGCTGAGGTCGGCACTGCATCGAAAACGCGCGTTTTGATTGAGTCCACCGACGGAAAAGATGAATGGGGAACAGTCGGTGTGAGCACAAATATTATTGAAGCGAGTCTGCAAGCCTTGGTGGACAGCTTGGAATATGGCCTCGTGAAAAAGAGTCATTGACGCATATACATCACGGCGTATATTCAGCACGTGAAAACGAAAAAGAAATCCAATCACAGGACAAAAACGTCCGCGAACGAATTGAAGGAGGCTGCGGTCGCTTACAAAGTTGAGGCGGCACCGATGATTCGCACGCAAATTTATCTTAACAAACCAGAGTATGATTTTGTGCAACGGGAAGCTTCGCGTCGCGACGAACCGATGGCTGCCGTGATTCGGAATTTCATTGATGAAAAAATGGAGGTTCCGGAAGACGCATGGACCAATAATCCGATGCTGGAACCGACCCCGCCCGATCCCAAGTGGAAAGGCCACGAAGATAGCGGGATCAATCACGACCATTACCTTTACGGCACCCCGAAAAATGTGATCAAGGTCAAAGGAAAATGGGTTGATGCTCCGCAATTGCCTGAGGATTATTATAAGAACTGCACGAGTCGCGAGGCGTATGATCGCAGGATTCAAAAATTGGACGAATCAAAATAATGAATCGTGTTTTTATTGATTCGTCGTTTTGGATTACGTATCGGGAAGAACGCGAAGCGCGACAACCGGAAGCGCAACGTATTCTCACCGAGCTATTCCGTCAGAAGACTCACTTTGTTGCGACCTTGCCGGTGATTTGTGAAATTCATGCAAGTTTTTCTCGTAACCCGCGCAAACGCGCTTTGGTTTTGAAAGACCTCTGCCACAATCCACTGGTAATGATTGAACAAATTTCCCACCAGGACCAACACGCTGCTCTGGAGCTTTTATCGCTCCATGACGACAGAACCTATCCGCTCTGTGACGCGCTTTCTTTTGTGGTTATGCGGCGGTTGAAGATCACCCGTGCGGCGGCATTTGATGTCCATTTCCGCCAATTCGGCGAATTCGAAATAATTTCTTAAAATTTTTCATGTCTGAAATTCCCAAAGCCTACGAACCGCAAGCCGTCGAAGAGAAGTGGTATCAATTCTGGCTCGACCAGAAACGTTTTGTCGCCGATCCATCGCGCGTTTCCGAAAAACGTCCCGCGTATTCCATCGTCATTCCGCCGCCGAATGTCACCGGCATGTTGCACATGGGGCACGTCCTCAATAACACCATCCAGGATATTCTCAGCCGCAAAGCGCGCATGGACGGCAAGGAAGTTCTTTGGCTGCCCGGCACCGACCACGCCGGCATCGCCACGCAAGTCCAAGTTGAAAAAGCGCTGAAAAAAGAAGAGCGCAAAACCAAATACGATCTCGGTCGCGAAGAATTTCTGAAACGCGTCTGGACGTGGAAAGAAAAACACGGCGGCATCATCATCAATCAGCTCAAGAAGCTCGGCTGCTCCTGCGATTGGACGCGCGAACGTTTCACGATGGACCCGGAATATTCCCGCTGCGTCCAAAAGGTTTTCGTCGAGCTTTACAAAAAGGGACTCATCTATCGCGGCAAGCGAATGGTGAATTGGTGTCCTGTTTCGCAAACCGCGCTCAGCGACGAAGAAGTGGAAATGAAACCGCAAAAAGGTTTCATGTATCATTTTAAAGTTGAAGTGGCGGAAGCCAAAGATTTTTTAGGGAGCGCACGCGTCCCGCGTGCTGATTCCGGCGTCGCGGCGGAATCCTCGTTAAACATATTTCAATCAGAGGAACTAGCATCGGGCGCGACGCCCGATGCAGCACGCGGGACGCATGCGCTCCCCGGACCAGATGGAAAAATCTGGCTCACCATCGCTACGACGCGGCCTGAAACGATTCCCGGCGACACTGCCGTCGCGGTGAATCCGAAAGACCCACGTTACGCGCATCTCATCGGCAAACATATTATTCGTCCGTTGCCGATTCAGATTCCGCGTGAGCAAAAACTTATTCCCATCATTGGCGATGAGCATGTCGATTTTGAATTCGGCACCGGCGTGCTCAAAGTGACACCCGCACACGACAAAGCCGACTTCGAGATTGGCGCGCGTCACAAACTGCCGCTCATCGAAATCATGAATCCGAACGGCACGATGAACACCTTAGCAGGTGGGCCACTGGAAGGATTGGATCGTTTTGAAGCGCGCAAGGTTTCCGTTGAGCAATTGAAAGAACTCGGTGTGCTCGTCGAAGAAAAGCCTTACGAAAATAATGTCGGTTACAGTCAACGCGCCGATGTGCCGATTGAACCGCGCCTGAGCGAGCAATGGTTTTTGAAATATCCCGCCGTGCCGGAATCGAAAGCGTGTGTAGAGCAGGGCGATGATTCGGTGGGGCGAGCGTCCCCGCGAGCCGCGAACCCTCAAGAAGGCTCGTCAGTAGCCTCGCCCCACCAGAAAATGCAGTTCCACCCGCAACGGTGGGCGAAAGTTTACGATCATTGGCTGACGAATATTCAGGACTGGTGCATCAGCCGTCAACTTTGGTGGGGGCACCGGATTCCGGTGTGGCACAAGCGCATGCACTTAACTCAATCCAATTGGAAGTCGGAAACGTCAGCTTGGGGATTTGACCGTTATATTCGTTGTATCAAGAATGAAACCGAGGCTGACAAATCAGTCCCAGAAACTGACGTGGTTCGGATTTTTAGCGATGGCAATGAAGTTGACTTGAAAAAAGGAGCGTTTGAAATCACCGCTCAAAATGAAGGCGCTTATGACGTGTTCATTGCCGTAGCTTTGGACGATGACGGCAAATGGCTTGAACAGTTTGGCTTCACCCAAGACCCCGACGTCCTCGACACTTGGTTCAGTTCATGGCTCTGGCCGTTCGCCACGATGGGTTGGCCGGAAAAAACTCCAACGCTCAAAGCATTTTATCCAACGACCGATCTCGTCACTGGGCCGGACATTATTTTCTTCTGGGTCGCGCGCATGATCATGGCGGGCTACGAATTCATGGGAGATTTGCCGTTCAAGAATGTTTATTTCACCGGCATCATCCGCGACAAACAGGGTCGAAAAATGTCGAAGACTCTCGGTAATTCGCCCGATCCGCTCGAACTCATTTCAAGATTCGGCGCGGACGCTTTGCGTTTCGGCACGATGCGAGGCGCACCGCTTGGCGCCGACGTGATGTTCGACGAAAAGGACGTCGAACTCGGTCGCAACTTCTGCAACAAACTTTGGAACGCCTGTCGTTTCCGCCAGATGCAGGGGAGCGCAGGCGTCTCGCCTGCTTATTCCGGCGTCTCGCCGGAATCTTCGTTGAACCAATTTCAGTCAGAGGAACGAGTATTGGGCGAGCCGCCCAATACGGCACGCGAGACGCGTGCGCTCCCTCAGTTTGAAGTCGAAGGCGAAATCCGCCGCGAACTTCTCACCAGCGATGACAAATGGATTCTGCTGAAACTCGATGCAGCAATTCGCGAAGTCACCACCGCGCTGGCCGAATACAAATTCAGCGACGCCACCGCCGCGCTCTACAAATTTTTTTGGAGCGAATATTGCGATTGGTATGTCGAGGCGAGTAAAGCCGTTTTCTTTGGTAGCCGCCGAGGTAACGAGGCGGACGGCACAGATAATCCTAATCCGCCTCCTCACGTCGGCGGCTACGATGAGGCGCAAAAACAAAACACCCTTGCCGTGATGGATTTTGTTCTGAGCAACACGCTGCGACTTTTTCATCCGTTCCTGCCGTTCATCACCGAGGAACTCTGGCACGGCATGGGATTCAACAAAGATCTTCCGGCAGAGCAGGGCGGCAACACCATCATGTTCGCGCATTGGCCAAAGCCGCTCGACGACGAATTCAAATCGCATTACGTCCTCGACGAAACCGACGAGCAATTCGTGAACACGAAATACGAACTCGTCACGCAAGGCCGCAATCTCCGCCGTGAAGGAAACATCCCGTCGAGCAAACGCGTGAAATTCGTTTTCAAACCGTCCGGCGAACTCAAACCACTCGACGCCGAAGTTCTGAAAATCCTGCTCAACGCCGAAACGCTGGAAGTGAATCCAACCTTCGCCCCAAAAAAAGGAACGCCCCAAGTTCTCTCACCACTCGGCGAACTTTATCTTCCGCTCGAAGGATTGATTGATGTCGATGCCGAGAAATCTCGGTTGAGTAAAGAGTTGGAAAAAATCGACAGTGAAATTGAAAAAGTCCAAGGCAAGCTCAACAATCCGGCGTTCGCGGAAAAAGTTCCCGCTTCTGTTTTAGACGAACACAAAAAGCGTTTGGAAGATTGGCAGGTGAAGAAACAAAAAGTGCAAGCTGCGTTGGACGCGTTGGAGTGAGTCGTGAAAATCTCTTGAACCAATTGATTCCGCAATTCAGTTTGTCGTCGCTCGAAAGTTTATGAACTCAGAACTCGCTCAATGGCTCGACGCAATTCTTCGCTGGGTTCACGTCTTTGCGGGAATCATGTGGGTAGGCACGACTTATTTTTTCACGTGGCTGGACGGCCGTTTCACCGAGTTAGAAAATAGCGCGACGGAAAAAGGCGAGCCAGTCTGGATGGTTCACAGCGGCGGATTTTATCGTGTCGATAAACAAAAAGCGCCGCAACCTTTACCGCTGAATTTGCATTGGTTTCGTTGGGAAGCCGCGCTGACATGGATGAGCGGCATGACATTGTTCATCGTCGTGTATTACATGGGCGGCTTGATGATCAACTCCGAAGAATCGCGTCTCTCCAACAACGCGGCAATTTTGTTAAGCGTCGGTTTGTTGATTATTGGCTGGTTGATTTACGATTTAATTCTCGGGAAAATTTTCAAACACGAAAACATCGGAGCGACTGTTTCTTTCGTTCTCATTGTTCTGCTGAACTATTTTTTGGCGCACATATTTAGCGGGCGCGCCGCATTTCTGCAGTTGGGCGCGATGTTTGGAACAATCATGGTTGCCAACGTTTGGATGCGAATTTTGCCCGCGCAACGCCGAATGGTCGCAGCTCTTAAAGCGGGGCAAACGCCGGACGCCGCCGAAGCGAAACGTGCAAAAAATGCGTCAAAACAAAACACGTTCATGGCAGTTCCTGTCGTGTTCATCATGATCAGCAATCATTTTCCAATCGCCTATGGGCACCGTTACAATTGGATAATTCTTTCCGTAATCGTCATCGTCGGCTGGTTTGCGGCCAAGCTCATCCGTCGGGCGTAATTAATCGTTCCATCCCGCACGGAGTTGTTCAGGGGTAAATCCTCTCTCGCGCAGAGTGCGAAGGCTCAATGCATCATTTCGTTTCGCCAGACGTTGTCCGGAATTATCCGCCATCAAGGAGCAATGAAAAAAATCGGGCGGCTCAATACCCAAGGCGCGATAAAGCAAAATTTACCGCGCGGTGGAGAGCAATAAATCCGCGCCGCGCACCACTTCGGATATTTTCATCTCTATATCATCCGCCACAACGGCAAGTTGGTAGGCAGGAATATTATCGTGCCGCCAAATGACAAAATCGCCAAAATCTTTTCCGGCGACAAATTTTTGCGAGCCAAAATTCTTATCGAGGAACGAAATTGTTTCGCCGTCGTTAACGCGAAAACGCCAGGAGAAACGAGGGTCTTTTGCATTTTGTTCTTCAGGACTTGCCGTTAAGAAATGGAATCTTTCTCGACAGGTTCCCGGATAAATTGGCTCGTCTTCACCTTGATGCGGCGCTTGGAGCGAGCGCAAAACGTCTCGTCGGGAACAGAAGCACGGATAGACAAAACCGCCCGCCCTCAGTTTTTCAAAAGCAGTGCGGTAGAAAGCGTACCGCTCACTTTGCGAATAGGGTGAACACGCGCCCCCGCGATCTGGACCTTCGCTCCATTCCAAGCCGAACCAGCGCAAATCTTCATACATCGCGGTGACAAAATCTTTTTTGCAGCGCGCCGAATCCAGATCTTCATTACGGAAGATCAATGCTCCGGCATTTTGCCGCGCCCGTTGCTGGGCAACCCAAAAAGTTCGCGCGTGACCAAGATGCAAGTAGCCGGTCGGTGAAGGAGCCATGCGTCCTCGATAGCAAGTGGTGTCCATCAAAAAAATTCTACGATTAGAAAAAACCTAAAAATCTTCGGCAGGGTTTCGCGTGAGCCAATCGCTCATTCCTGGGAGCGGAAATGACAGAAGCTTTTGCAATTTGGCGCAGTTGAGGGAGGTGTCGGGTGGCCGCGTCGGACCATCGTAATTATCTAACGAGGCGGCTTCGATTTTTGGATGCAACGTAGGGCAACGATCTGCCAAAAGTTTTCCGATTTGAAAACGGGAAAGACGCTCCCTGCCAGCCAGATGAAAAATCCCGCTTTGATCTTGGCGCCCCAATTCCCAGACGGCGCGCGCCGACACGACGGCGGGCAACGGACAGCGAAATTCATCCGTAAATAATTTGAGAGATTGACCCGACCGCCAGGCATTGCGCATCTCCTCGTTGAACCCTCGATCGCCAGTGGGCGAGATGCCGCCATTCATGGAAATTCGGATGACAGAATGCTTCGGATTTTGAAGAATGATTTTTTCGGCGGCGACTTTGGTTTCTGCATAAACCGTCAGCGGATTAACTTTGTCCGGCTCGCTGTAATTTCCTTTTTGCCCATCAAAAACCAAATCGGTGGAGAAAAAAATGAGCGAAATCTCGGACGCGATTTCCGCGAGGGATTGTGTAACTTCCACATTCAACGTGCGCGCAAGTTTAGGATTTTCTTGGCACGACGGCACTTTGCTCAACGCGGCGCAATGAATAATAAGCTGGGGTTGTTGCAGAGAAAATAGTTTCCGCACCGCTCGGAAATCGGTCAGGTCAAGAGTAGCGCGATTTAATCCTGTGACTTGCCACTCAGGAACGAATTGGGGCGCCGTGCGAACCAAATAATTTCCAATCAAGCCGCCCGCGCCGGTTATCCAAACAATTTTCTTCACGAAAAATTCCAGGTCGCTCTGGCTGCTCAGCGGATTAAATCTTCACGTCGGCTTCACTGAAACTTTGAAAGGCTTCGACCAAATCAACCATGAAACGCGCCGCACTTCCTCCATCTGCCACGCGATGATCATAGGACAAAGTTACCGGCAAAACCAATCGCGCTTCGATTTTTTTATCTTTGGTGACAATGGGTTTCAGCGCGCCTTTGCCAAGTCCGAGGATTGCGACCTCCGGCTTGTTGACGATAGGGGTGAAGTGGCCGCCGCCGAATGCTCCTTGATTGGAAAGGGTGAACGTGCCGCCCTGCATTTCTTCCATGGAGATCTTGCGTTCCCGCGTTTTTGCGGCGAGTTCGCCCAAGTCTTTGGAAATTTGCAGGAGATCTTTTTTGTCTGCGTCGCGAATTACGGGAACCATCAAACCTCCGTCCGTGTCCACGGCGATGCCGATGTGAAAATATTCTTTGAAAACAATTTCCTGCGCGGTTTCATCAAGGCTGGTATTGAAGACGGGATGTTTTTTGAGAGCGTTGACGAGTGCTTTGACTGCGAACGAAGTGACGGTGAGTTTCACGCCTTTTTTCTCGTAGGCTTCCACATACTTTTTGCGAAGCTCCATGATGTTCGTCAGGTCAATGTCGTCAAACTGCGTGACATGCGGGATGGCGTTCCAATTTTCTGACATACGTTGCGCTATCACTTTGCGCAACTCGGTCATGGGGCGTTTGTAAACCGAACCGAAGCGGGAAAAATCAATTTGCGGTGAAACTTTTTGGGAGTTTGGAGACACGCCGGGCGCGGCTCCCAACTTTTGTTTCGAAGTTTTCTGTAAATTTAGGATGTAGGTTTTCAGGTCGGCCAAAACAATCCTTCCTCCGCCTTCGGAGCCGCGAACTTTGCGTAGATCAATTCCTAAATCCTCGGACAAGCGGCGCAGGGAAGGGGAGGCCGGCGGGGGAAATTCCCCGCTGTATTCAAAAGTCTCCGGGGCGTCTTCCTCGACTTCTTCCTCCGTTTCCGGCGTTGAATTTTTTTTCACAGCGGCTTTGATGGGCGCTTGTTTTTTTGGCACGTCAGTAACCGGTGTCGCGCCCGCGCCACCCGAAACGGAAAGAATAGGCGAGCCAACGGAAATCTTTTGGCCTTCCTTGACGAGAACTTTCGCGACCTGCCCCGCGGCGCTTGAAGAAATCGGCGTGACCGCTTTTCCCGTCTCAAGCTCAATAATGGTTTGGCCTTTAGTGATTTGGTCGCCGTCGCGAACAAGGATGTTCACAACCGTGCCTGAATCAGCGCCTTCTCCAAGTGGAGGTAATTTCACGTCCATAAATTTTCTAAACCGACAGAAGTTCGGGGAACAATTTTTCGGGATTCACTCCCAAATCTTTAATTGCCTGTGCAACCATAGTTTTTTCGATCGCGCCTTTATTGGCAAGAGCCCAAAGTGTGGCAATCACAGTGGATTCAGCGTCAACTTCGAAGAATCGGCGCAGATTGGGGCGGGTTTCACTGCGGCCAAAACCGTCCGTTCCCAAAACAGTCAGGCCTCCAGGAACCCAACGCGCAATTTGTTCGGCGACTAATTTCATCGAATCCGAGACGGCGATAAATGGGCCTTGTTCTCTGGCGAGCAACGTCTCGACGTAGGAATTTTTCATTTCGTCCGTGGGGTGAAGCATGTTCCAACGTTCTGTTTTCAACGCGTCGTTCCGCAGCGATTTATAATTGGTGGCGCTCCAAATATCCGCCGCGACATCATAGCGTTCCGCTAAAATTTCCTGGGCTTTCAACGCCGAACGCATGATTGCGCCGCTGCCAAAAATGTGCGCCTTGTGTTTTTTTTCTTCCACACAGGGCTTGAATTTATAAAGGCCTTTCAAAATGCCTTCCTCAACGCCTTCAGGCATCGGTGGCATTTGATAATCCTCGTTGTAAAGGGTGATGTAATAAAAAATTTCCTCCCCATTTTCATACATTCGCTTCAACCCGTCGTGCACAATCACGGCCGTCTCGAAATCAAACGCGGGATCGTAGGCGAGCAGATTTGGAACGGTGCTGGCCATCAACAAACTGTGTCCGTCCTGGTGTTGCAACCCTTCTCCATTGAGAGTGGTGCGCCCATAAGTTGCACCCAGCATGAAGCCTTTGGTGCGACTATCCGCTGCCAGCCAAATTTGGTCACCGATGCGTTGGAAGCCGAACATCGAATAAAAAATATAAAACGGAATCATATTCACGCCATGGTTGGCGTAAGAAGTTCCCGCCGCCACAAACGATGAAATGGAACCGGCCTCATTGATTCCTTCGTTGAGAATTTGTCCATCTTTCGCCTCTTTAAAATACGCCGCTGTTCCCGCATCGACCGGTTCGTAAAGCTGGCCGCGCGACGAATAAATTCCAAATTCGGCAAACATCGTGTCCATGCCGAACGTCCGCGCTTCGTCGGGAATAATCGGCACAACATTGCGCCCGATAGTTTTATCGCGGAGCAGGGCAACGAGCGTTTGCGTAAAACCTTTTGTAGTCGATCCAACGCGAGTGGGGCCGGAACCTTTGAGCGCGTAGGAAAATAAACTCAGCGGCGGAATGGCCAGTGGTGTTGCTCTGACAACTCGTTTGGGAATCAATCCGCCCAGTTTTTTCCGCCGTTCCAAAAGATATTTGATGACGTGAGAATCTGCAGAGGGCCGGTAAAAAGGATATTCCGCAATCTCCTCGTCGCTGATGGGGATATCGAAACGAGTGCGAAATTCGCGCAACTCTTTTTCGTTCATCTTTTTTTGCTGGTGCGAAATATTCCGGCCTTCACCCGCTTCGCCGAGGCCATAACCTTTGACCGTTTTTGCGAGGATGACTGTGGGCGCGCCTTTGTGTTCAGCAGCGGCTTTGTAAGCGGCAAAAACTTTTTGCGGATCGTGCCCGCCGCGAGTCAGTTTGCGCAACTCATCGTCCGTCATGTCGTTGACCAGTTCCAACAGTTCCGGATATTTACCGAAGAAATGGCGGCGAATATAACTGCCTGGCTCGACGGTGTACTTCTGATAATCGCCATCAACGCATTCCTCCATGCGTTTTATGAGCATGCCCGTCTCGTCCTTGGCAAGTAGGCGATCCCAATTTGAACCCCAAATAACCTTGATGACGTTCCAGCCTGCGCCGCGAAATGCGCCTTCCAGTTCTTGAATAATTTTCCCATTGCCGCGCACGGGTCCATCGAGGCGTTGCAAATTGCAGTTCACGACCCAGATTAAATTGTCGAGTTTCTCGCGCGAGGCGAGCGTGAGCGCGCCAAGACTTTCCGGCTCGTCGCTTTCGCCATCGCCCATGAACGACCAAATTTTGGGTTCGTTTTCTTTCGGCAAAATTCCGCGAGCTTGCAGGTATCGAATGAAGCGCGCCTGATACAGCGACATGATTGGGCCGAGACCCATCGAGACAGTGGGAAATTGCCAGAAGTTCGGCATCAAATACGGATGCGGATACGAAGAAAGCCCACCGCCCTCCGCCAGATCCTGACGAAAATGGTGCAGATGTTTTTCCGTAAGACGACCTTCAAGAAAGGAACGAGCGTAATTTCCCGGCGTGGCGTGTCCCTGAAAATAAATCAAGTCCGCAGGAAGCTCACCTTCATCGCCGCGAAAAAAGTGATTGTAACCAATTTCATAAAGCGTGGCGCTGGAAGCAAAACTGGAAATATGTCCGCCCAATCCGTCATTTTTACTGTTGGCGTTGACGACCATCGCCATGGCGTTCCACCGGATAATGCTTTTGATGCGGCGTTCAGTCTCGCGATCGCCCGGAAAATTCGGCTCGTCCTCGGGCGGGATCGTATTGATATACGGTGTCCTGACCGGTTCGCTGTCCGTGTGCGATGTGATGTCGATGTCTCGTCGTTTGGGTTTCACTCGTGCAAAATCCGAATATTCGCCTTGTTTAAGTGCGAGCAAGCCAGAGTTGTAAATTGGGGAACTCGTTGCGCCAACTTATTTTTTAGAAATTCTTCTGCCATAGACCGTTGTTTCGTTCAGCCGAAGCTCTCATCCTAATCCAACCGGAGTTTTTTTCTAGTTAACTTCGGCAACTCCCGCAAAACTTGTTTGCTAATGAAGTTTCTTGATCTGACTCTCGCGTCTCCAGCGGCGAATCTCGCTTATGACGAAGTCCTGCTCGATTCCTGCGAACAGTCCGGGTCGGAAGAAATCCTGAGATTTTGGGAACCGGTCGAATACTTTGTCGTTCTTGGATATGCCAACAGAGTGGCATCGGAAGTGAATGTGGCCGAATGTTCGAGGCGCAAAATTCCTATTTTCCGGCGCTGTAGCGGAGGAGGGACTATTGTGCAAGGGCCGGGGTGCGTAAATTATTCCCTTATTTTGGATTTCTCTAAACAACCATCACTCGCGACGATCACGGAAACCAATCGACAAATCATGGAGCGCAATCGCGATATTTTTCGAAAGCTTTTGGGGGTTGAGGTCGAAGTAAAAGGACACACCGACCTGACCCTGCATGGCGTGAAATTTTCTGGAAATGCCCAGCGTCGAAGAAAAACTCATCTTTTGTTTCACGGGACTTTTCTGCTCAATTTCGAAATCGGACTCATTAAATTTTTTTTAAAAATGCCTTCCCTGCAACCCGGTTATCGCGAGAACCGGTCTCATGAAAAATTCCTGACGAATATTGATTGCTCCGGGAAGGATGTCAAAAGCGCCCTTCAAGCAGGTTGGGGTGCGGACAAACTATTAAACGAGGTTCCTGCGGTTACTGAGGAAGCGTTAAAAAAATACCAAAATGCAGAGTGGAACTTTCGATTTTAGAGGAAAAAAAGTGACCCCCTCAAAAAGTGTGACTGCCCCCCAAAGTGCAACCAATCACTTCGAGGGGCAGTCAGCTTTTCCCCCAAACAACAAATCCATCCTAGATTTCTCGATATGTTTTACAATCAGGGTAGGGCCGTCTCTCCATCTCAGTGAACCTGGTTGCGCCGCATCAGTGAAAACCCCACTAACCGTTTGCGGGCGGTTTTTTGGAAAGGGCATCAAACTCTTTCACCATTTGAGCCAGCCCGTCAAAGTTTCCGCTGGGCTTCGCCATGTACGAATTAGCGCCGAGAGCGTAGGCTTTGTCGATGTCATCAGTATCTCGCGAGGAAGTTAAAACAATAACCGGCAAATCTTTCAACGGCGCGGGTTTTTGCCGCAACCACTCCAACACCTCCAGACCGGAAGTGCGTGGAAGATTTAGATCAAGCAGGACGAGTGACGGGATTTCCTGCGATTTCTCGACGACGCTTTCGAGAAAAATCATGGCTTGTTCCCCATCGGTTACGACGCGCAGAAGACTGGTCAGATTAGCTCGGTGAAAGGCGCGCTGCAAAAGCAGTGCATCATTCGCCTCGTCTTCCACCAACAAAACAGTAAAAGGTGTAGTGCTCATTTTTAGAATTGTCTAATGTGCAAGACAACAGGCACCAACTCCATTTGGCAATTTCAAATTTCAATTTTGTAAAAGCCGGATCTGCGATCGCAAACATAACGTGTTGAATTCCAAATAAACTTTGGCCATTGTCGCTGCATGGATCAACTCGATCAACTGGATGAATTACTGAGCTGCCGACTGGACTTTGGAAAAAAGGTGGTTGAACCATGTTCGATTGTGATCTTCGGTGCCAGCGGAGACCTGACTTCTCGAAAACTCATTCCCGCTCTCTTTCATCTCTTTTGCGAAAAGCAATTGCCCAATCCGTTTCGAATCATTGGATTCGCCAGACGCGAAAAATCGGACGCAAGCTGGCGCGAAGAATTAAAAATTGATCTGGAAAAATATTCCCGTACAAAAAAAGCAGATGCTGCGCAGTGGGATAATTTCGCCGCCAACGTTTCCTATTGCCAGGGCGAATTTTCCGATTTGGAAGCCTACCATAAACTTGAAGCCCAACTCGGTGGCTTTGGTAACGAACAGTTGCGGCACAATTTGCTTTTTTATCTTTCCACATCGCCAAGCCAGTTTGCCGAAGTCGCCGAACATTTGCACAAATCCGGATTGCTGCATCGCGAGGAGAACAAACAAAATTGGCAACGCGTCGTGGTTGAAAAACCTTTCGGGCGAGACCTGGCTTCCGCGCAACAACTGAATGCCGAGCTGACCCGCTTCGCTTTTGAAAAACAGATTTATCGCATCGACCATTATCTTGGCAAAGAAACCGTGCAAAACATTTTGATGTTCCGTTTTTCAAACGCGATTTTTGAACAACTTTGGAACCGTCAATGTGTCGAACAGGTCCAAATTACCGTGGGTGAAAAACTCGGCGTTGGAGGACGCGGCGGTTATTATGAAGAAGCCGGAGCCTTGCGCGACATGGTTCAAAATCATTTGCTCCAGGTCCTCGCGCTTGTCGCCATGGAGCCACCCGTCTCGCTGGAAGCTGAATCCGTCCGCGATGAAAAAGTTAAACTTCTCAAATCTATCCGCCCGTTGGACCCGAGCCAGGTTTCCGGCAATGTGGTTCGTGGTCAATATTCAGCGGGCGAAATCGAAGGAGAGCCGCGCATCGCTTATCGCAAAGAAGTGAAGGTGCTGCCCGATTCAAATACGGAAACCTTTGTGGCGATGCGAACCTTGATCGACAATTGGCGTTGGGCAGGCGTGCCATTTTATTTGCGCACCGGCAAAAGTCTTCCCATGAGTGCGAGCGAAGTGCGCATTCAATTTCGCCCGACGCCAAATGTGTTGTTTGCTGCGCAATGTGGAACGAGGCTGGATTCAAATGCCATTACGTTGCGTCTTCAACCGAACGAAGGAATTTTTCTGCGCTTCAATGGAAAGGTTCCCGGCACCAGTCAGGAGATTCGGCCCGTGCGAATGCACTTTGATTACGATTCCGAGTTTGGCGCTTATACTCCCGAAGCCTACGAACGCTTGTTGCTCGAAGTTTTAGCGGGCGACGCGACGCTTTTTATTCGACGCGACGAAGTGGAAACGGCGTGGGGCATCGTTGATCCCATTCGGCAAGCGTGGGCCAATCAGCCGTTAAGTGATCAGGAATTTTACGCTGCCGGAAGCTGGGGTCCCAAGGCGGCAGAAGAACTTTTAGCCCAGCGCGGACACAAATGGCGCAAACCACATCCCGTCACATGAATCCCTTTGAATTAAAAACTTTTGCAGACGCCGCAGCCCTCGCTGATGAGGTTGCCGCTCTCTGGTTGGAACAGATTAAAAAACGACCCGCCCAAACCGTTGCTCTATCAGGAGGTCGAATCTCGCGGCTGTTTTTTCAAAAAGTTTCCGAACGCGCTCTCGCTGAAGAAATTTTTTTATCCGAAATAGATTTTTTTTGGGCTGATGAACGCTGCGTTCCACCGAGCGATCCCGAAAGCAATTTCGCTCTCGCGAACGAAACGCTTTTTTCGCTTCTGAACATCTCGCCTCAAAAAATTCATCGGCTTGCCGGTGAGTTGGAGCAAGCGGAAGCCGTCCAAGAGGCCAACCGCGAAATTTCTCGCGTCATCTCGCCATCCACGAACGGTCAGCCCGCGCTGGATTTAATTTTTCTGGGGTTGGGTCCCGACGGGCATGTTGCTTCTCTTTTTCCCAACGCCGCTCCTGAGGTTTTGCATTGCGACGAGCCTTTTCTCAGTATTCAAAATTCTCCCAAGCCACCGGCGCATCGCCTCTCTTTGAGTTACGCCGCGATTGCTGCAGCCAAAGAAGTTTGGGTCTTAATTTCCGGCGAAGGAAAAGAAAGTGCCTTGCGCGAATCGCTTTCGGGATACGGCACAACCCCGTTGGCCAACGTGCTAAAATCGCGTTTCCAAACTCGCATCTTCACCGATTTGAAACTCTGATGCGTCTGGTCGCCTTTGAAACTTCGTGCGATGAAACCAGCGTCGCCGTTATTCGCGACGGCACAGTTTTGGCCAATTTGGTTTCATCGCAAATCGCGCTTCACGCCAAGTATGGCGGCGTGGTCCCAGAACTCGCCACGCGTGAACATTTGCGCAATCTTTTACCCGTCGCACGCGGCGCACTCGAGAAAGCGGCCATCGATATTTCGCAAATCGATGCCATCGCCGCCACGCAAGGCCCCGGCTTACCGAGCGCTTTGATGATCGGTTTGAAAGCCGCGCAAGCTTTTGCCT
>JBDSYB010000166.1:0-4631 GCA_039925885.1 Verrucomicrobiota bacterium | reverse complement strand
AAGCAGCGGTCCTCGGGGACGTTTCGCTTCGTGCGCGGCGAATTGACCGTTTACTTAAATTGAAACGCAAACAGTTTGGCGTTCTTAAAATAAAATTTTACGCGCAGCGGTTTATTCGTCAGCGCTTTGACGCTCGAATTTCCTTTCCACGAAATTTTCTGATTGGAACCGGTGGTCGAGACAACGTCGCTGTCGGCGAAGGTGTAGCCTTTGATGGGATTGAGTCGGCCATCGAGCAATTCGACGCGCACGTCGCACGGTTCGGACGCCACATCCTTGAAGGCGGCTTTCATACTCAAATACAAAGCGTCGCCCGCAACCGTCAACGAGCGGGTCGTCACCACGCTGTATTCCAGTCGCGCGCCATCGAAGGAAACAAATCCGTCCAACGGCAGCTTCGCGAGTCCGATTCCCGCGTTGCCTTTTTCCATCGAGACCAACTGCTCGTTGGAACGCCAGTCCGAGCCGGTGTAAAAGCAGAGAATTTCGCCATTGTGAATGATGGGTGGAGCGTCGCAATAAACGACCGCTGAATCAAAAGACCCGTTGCTGCCCAGCGAAATCACCGGCTGGCGATAGTCGCGGTTGTAATGAACTCCATCGCGACTGAAAACAAAGTGAGGGACGACAGTCATGTTGGCGGTGGAAAAATTCCAAAGCAGTCCCAGATACCAGCCTTCGTGAAATGCGACCGGCAACGTGTAGAATTCCGTATCTGGGAAATCTTTGTTATCTGCGACGATGATAGTTTCCGGTTCAGACCAGGTAATCATATCGGGACTTTCGGCACGACCTATCGAACGCCTCTTGTAGGCTGAGTTCATGTGGAGATTATTTTCCATGTGAACCGCGTAGGTTTTCCGAATCGGATCCCAGCCAATGAAGTCAGTAGGACCCCATCGCCCTACATGCTCGCCATTATTGATGGTAGGATTTTTTTCGTAAGCAGTCCAAAGGTAGCAATCTGCCGAGTAGTAATAGGAGAAGGTCATTCCGGGTTGATCAATTTCACCTTTGCGAACATGGGCTTTGTAACGTCGAGCGGGATCGGGATCGTGCAAGTCCTGGAAAAAATAAGCCATGTGCATTTCGGGCGGAATGATGTTGTTCGAGGTCGAACCTTCAAACGTGACGAGCCCAAGCGACGGTTTTTCCCAATGAATTCCATCCACAGAAAACGCTTCGCAAAGATTGCCTGCACCGCCGTCATTCTCGACGATCTGCCCCTGCGCATTGCGAGTCGCCGTGGGAGCACCGCCGGTGGTGTAACGCATCCGAAATTTTCCGAGCTTTTGATCGAAGAAGACCCACGCGATCCACATCACCGGATGTTCCCACGGCTTGTCCGCTTTGATAATCGGATTGGGCGAAACTTTTACGGCGGGATTGAGACGTCGCATCGTGTTCTGCGTCGTCTCGATAATGGAATCGTCAAAGAAGAATTGTCGCTGAGAACCAACGGGCAGCAAGCCAGCGGTTGCCGATGAGCAAGCGAGAACCGCGGACAAGATGAGTGTTCGTGAATCAAGCATAATTGATAAGTCGAAATTCGATTTTATGTTCCGACGGCAGTGGCATCAGACGCAAAGAGATGCTTTATATTTCATATAATTTTGGGATTTTGCCTTGGCCGGAATGGGCAGGAATATTTATCCCGTGTTGGGGAGCGAGCAAACTTCAAAACCCAGGGCTGACGCATCTAAATCCAGCGCGTAGCTTCAATTTCATTAACACCGTGGCTTTAGCCCGGTGTCCTACGTGTAGGGAGGAATTCAGCCGTTTCAACGGCTTCCCGAAATCCGCGCAGAAGCCGTTGAAACGGCTGAATCTTTTTCCACCTGCTTTTTCACCGCGCTAAAGCCACGGTGTTAATGAGAAATAATTTAAATGCGTCTGCCCTGCTTCAAAACTCGTAACCGCCGAGGTAACGAGGCTGCAACTGGCAGCTCTTGGATAACGATGAGATAACTATTTTGCATTGTGTATCTATTTCCACTTAGTTTCTCGTGAATGAAAATTCACCTGTCGTTTCTGCGCGTTTTGGTCGCGGGACTTTTCACGATGACGACCTCGCCGGGATTCTCGCAATCCAATGTGACCAACTCCATCAAAACCACTTTAAACGGTCTTGAAATCGTCCTCGATGCAGACACGGGCGGCTTGCTTCGGCTTTCGTATCCGGGCGTCGGAAATCTTTTGGAAGCGACGCACGAGCGTTCTGGTCTCGTTGACCTCGCGTATCCGGTCAAAGAATTCGAGCCGTTGCGATTGGCGACGCGATTTTCTCATGGCGCGAAAATTACTCAGTCGAGCAATGCGGTCGAAATTCACTACGAAAAACTTGGCGTGAGTCGCAGCCGTTTTGAGATGAAAGGAAATGTTTCGGCCACCGTGCGCTTCGCCGCCGCGTCGGATGGACGTTCGGTCATTTTATCTTGCAAGGTTCAAAACCAATCCACGAACAACGTGCGCCAGATTATTTTTCCCGACCTGATGGGATTGCGTCCGGTGGGTGATGCGAAGGAAACATTTTTTCGCACCTCACTTTTCGCGACGCGGCCTTTCGTAGATCTCGCGCCGAATGAAGACAAATTGATCACGCAATACATGACGGACTTCGCCTCTTTTTCCGCTGAATATACTTCGGGCGGACTGGCCACCGCCAACGGCATGGGTTTGCGCTGGATGGATTATGGAAGTTTGCAAGGCGGCTTCGGTTTGTTCACTCCGAAGTGGGGTTTTGATCCGCCACTCACGGTGCGTCTGCATCTGTCCGAAATGGACGAGAGCCTGCGCTTGCTCGGACGAAATGACGTCACGCTCGCATCCGGCGAAAAATGGGAGAGCGGCGAATATTGGCTCACACCGCACATCGGAGGCTGGGCGGCGGGCATCGACCCTTTTCGCAAATGGGTGAAGCAAAATTACAAACGCGCCATGCCCATGCCGAAGCATGTGCGCGATGGCATCGGCTATCGCACAGTCTGGATGGCGCAGCAACAACCGGTCGATGCGCAGGATGTTCTTTTTACGATTAAAGATTTGCCCCCGCTCGCGAAAGACTGCGCCGCGCACGGCATTGACGAAATGGTTTTGTGGGGGTGGCACAAATATTTTGAACTTCCACTGCCCGGACCGCAGACGATTCTGGGAACGGAAGAAGAATTTACCAACGCCGTCCAAGTCTGTCGAAAGCTGGGTGTGAACGTTTCTCCTTTCATCAGTATTTACCAGGTAAATTCCGTCAGCGCGTCCCGTTACGGTATCCAAGGACTCGTCAACGGCTGGACGTATCACACCGACCTCGTCCCGCGTTGGAATCCGCCTTACGCTGCCGCCGCCGCTGCCGCCGCAGTTCCGGTTTCGAACAAACTTTGGCACGAAGACGTTTTGCAATCCGCGCGCAAACTCGCGGACATGGGCGTGGCCTCCTTGAGCTGGGATCAATATTGGACAACCACTGCGGAAACACCTTCGCCCAATCTGCAAGACCTCACGCGCGGCATCCGCGACTACGCGCAAAAACGCGATCCCGAATCCACGTTTTCCGGCGAACAACTTTGGAACATGGAAATCGACAGCGGCTATCTCGACTACACCTGGAACTGGGGCGGCTACCGCGATTGCCGCGCGCTTACCAGCGTTCTGCCCACACCGCGAGTCGACGCCATCGTCAGCCAGTCCGCGCTCGCCGTGAAAAAATCCTTCGCCGACAATCTTTACCTGAACATTTTTCCGCGCAAAAAAGGGTCGATCAATGGTTCAGATTTGATCGCGCCTTACCCGGAATTAAGTAAAGCGTTGAAGCAATGCGCGAAATTAAAAAAGCAATTTCTCCCGTTTTTCACCGAGGGCACTTTGATTGGCGACTGCGTCCTGTCGTCGCAATGCAAGAGCGCACACGTCAGTGCTTATGTGCTAGGCGACAAGTTGCTCATGCTGCTGATTAACGAAGGCGAGCCGCGCAAAGTAGAATTTCAAAGCAATCTCTCTCCGTGGCTCAACGGAAAGAAATGGCACATAAAAAGTTATGATGCTGACGGAAAGAAAATTTCCGAAACAAAACTTTCGAGTTCAAAATGGAAAGGCAAGACCGCGCAACTTGGCTCCGGAGAAATGGCGCTTTTCGAAATCGAAGTCAAATAAAACCCCCGCGCTTGCAATCGTAAATCGTAAATCTAAAATCGTAAATCGAATGAGCTTTTACGAAAAATTAAAATTCACTGCCGACGGATTAATTCCCGCCATCGTGCAGGAACAATCGACGGGTCGCGTGTTGATGATGGCTTGGATGAACCGCGCATCGCTTGAAAAAACCATCGAGACCGGCAAGACACATTTCTGGAGCCGCTCGCGCCAAAAATTTTGGATGAAAGGCGAGTCAAGCGGTCACACGCAGATCGTGAAAGATATTTCATTCGATTGCGACGGCGATACGTTGCTCATTCAAGTCGAACAAAACGGCGCGGCCTGCCACGAAGGTTATCAATCCTGTTTTTTCCGCTCGGTCGAAAATAAAGGCGCGGATTTTAAAATCACGGAGAAGCAGTTGCAAAAGCCGGAAGAAATCTACGGGAAGAAAACCTGATAATGGACGACGCAGTTCCATTCGCGAGCGGAGAATATTTTGC
>JBDSYB010000165.1:0-2548 GCA_039925885.1 Verrucomicrobiota bacterium | reverse complement strand
TTTCGACCGCAGACGGAATTCTCCCTTACTTTGTCATCAACGAATTGCCCTACGGCTTGCCCGGTTTGCTCATCGCGGCAATTTTCGCTGCCACCATGTCCACCATTTCCGCCGGGCTGAATGCGCTCACCTCCGCCTCCCTCATTGATTTCTATCAACGGCTCGGCAAAAAAAAACAAACCAGCGACCAACAGCAACTGCGCCTCGCCAAAAACATGACGCTCATTTACGGAGTGCTCGTCATTGGCCTCGCATTCGTCGTGCAAAAACTCGGCACGCTCGCGGAAGCCAGCACCAAAGCGGTGGGCTTGGTCGGCGGTCCCATTCTCGGAATTTTTTTACTCGGCATGCTTTCCAAACGAGCGAACGCGCGCGGAGTTCTCATCGGAGCGGCCTGTGGATTTCTCGCTTTGCTGCCCATTTGTTTTTACAACGAATTCAGGAATCTGCTCTCGCACTTCGGCGTCAGCGGTCTCCCAAAAGAGTTTGAAGTTTCGTTTCTGTGGTATTCGACCGTCGGTTGCGTGGTCACGGTTTTGGTCGGCTGGATAACAAGCTTCGGCGGCTCAGGCAAAACGTTGAAGCAATTTGAAACAATGAAACGCGAAGAAATTGAACCCATGGAAAAATCCGTTTGATAATTATGAGACGTTCAAAAGTTTTAGAAAAAATTCGCGCGGGAGAAGTTGCCCGCATCTGCGCGCTCGGCCACTACATGCCTTATTTTCCCAGGCTCGCGGCCCACTTTGGTTACGATGGAATCTGGGTCGATGGCGAGCACCGCGCGTTTGATCCTCGGGAAGCGCAAGCCTTGATCGCGTTTCATCACTTGGCCGACATTGACTGCATCTGGCGAACCGCGACGTTGGAAAAAACGGCGTTGTATCGCTTTCTCGAAGAAGGCGCGACGGCCCTGATGATTCCGCACGTTTCCACTGTGGAAAAAGCAAAGATGCTGAGCGACGCTGTGAAATTTCCTCCGCTCGGAGATCGCGGCATTGATGGTTCGGGACTCGACAGCGGCTATTACGTCGGCAGCGAAAATTACGTCGAATTCGTCAACCGCGAAACTTTTCTCGTCGTGCAAATTGAAACTCCCGAAGCCATCCAGAACGTGGACAAAATTGCGGCGGTGCCGGCAGTCGAAGTTCTTTTCCTTGGACCTGGCGATCTTTCGCTGCGACTCGGTTGCGGCGCGGAGTTGGACAATCCGCAGATGATGAAAATGAAAGAGCTTGTGGCCAACGCCGCCAAAAAACATGGCAAAGCCTGGGGGCAACCTGTTTCCAACATGAAGGAGGCAAAAAAAATTCGCGAGATGGGCGGACAATTTATCGTGCTGGGAAATGAATTCCTCGCCGTCCACGCGCATCTGCAAAGTTGCTCGGCTGAATTGGACGAAGCTCTGGGAGGAAATCGCGCCAGACCGGAAGTCGCACAAATTATCCCGTAACACTTTACCTCGACATGAACACCATCACGTTGTTGCAGCCATCCCGAATCGTTTTCGGAAATGGTTGCGCTGCGCAATGCGCCGATTTCCTCCTCGAACGAAATCTGCGCCGCATTTTGGTCGTGTCGAGTTCGTCCGCGATAAAATCTTTTTCCGCAGTTTTGGATTTGCTCCAAAGCAACCAAATCGAAGTCGCCATCGCCCACGTAAAACCAGAGCCAACGATTTCTGATTTTGAAGAAGCTCTGCAAATCGGAAAAGGTTTTCGTCCAACGGCGGTGGTTGGCGTCGGAGGCGGAAGTCCGTTGGATGTCGCCAAGTTGATTGCTGCGCTGCTCGATGGTTCGCAAAATATCCGCGACGTTTTTGGCATCGGCAAACTTCAGGCGCGCAAACTTCCATTGATTTGCCTGCCGACCACGGCCGGGACAGGAAGCGAAGTTTCGCCGAACGCAATTCTCCTCGACGAAACGGAACAACTTAAAAAAGGTGTGGTCAGTCCGCACCTCGTTCCTGACGCCGCATTTGTTGATCCGGTGTTGACGGTCAGTGTCCCACCCAAAATCACGGCTTACACTGGAGTGGACGCGTTGGTCCATTGCATTGAAGCGTTTGCCAATCGCTTTGCGCATCCGACCGTTGATCTTTACGCGCTGCAAGGAATTCGCTTAATCACAAACTTTTTGGAACGCGCGGTGAAAAATGGCGCTGACCTCGAAGCGCGGGAAAATGTCGCGCTGGGCAGTCTCTATGGCGGGCTTTGTCTCGGGCCGGTGAACACAGCGGCAGTGCATGCGCTGGCTTATCCGCTCGGCGGAGAATTCCGCATCGCTCACGGATTAGCTAACGCAGTTTTGCTTCCGCACGTTTTGACGTTCAACATCAATACCGCTCCCGAACGTTACGCCGAAATTGCGGCGGCTCTTGGCCTTGAAAAAAATTCGCCGTTGGAAATGGCGAAGTCGGCGGCGCAGAAATTTTCTGTTCTCTCGTGTCGCTGCGGAATTCCCATTCGTCTTTCCGATTTGAACATTCCCGAGGAAGCGATTCCGCGCATGGCGAAGTCGGCGATGTCCGTCACGCGTTTGTTGAAGA
>JBDSYB010000164.1:0-11687 GCA_039925885.1 Verrucomicrobiota bacterium | reverse complement strand
GTCACCACAATTTCGCGACGCTCGAAAACTTTGTAAAGCGTCGGAAGGATAAACAGCGTCAGCAAAGTTGAACTGATTAAACCGCCAATCACAACGGCAGCGAGCGGTTTTTGAATTTCGCTTCCCGGCCCTGTGGCAAAGAGCATCGGAACAAGACCGAGTGCGGCGACGCTCGCGGTAATCAAAACGGGACGCAGACGCAAAATGGCTCCTTGAATGACGGCCAATTCTACTTTCATTCCTTCACGCCGCAGTTCGTTGAAATAACTGACCATCACAACCCCGTTGAGAACAGCGACCCCAAAGAGCGCAATGAAGCCAACGCTGGCGCTCACACTCAAATTAAAATCGCCGATCAGCAGCGCGAGAATTCCGCCGATCAAAGCAAATGGAATATTCATAATGATAAGAAACGCCTGCTTCACAGAATTGAACGAACCAAAAAGAAGTAGAAAAATTGTGGCAATCGTGATTGGAACCACAATGGAAAACCGTTTCATGGCGCGTTGTTGATTTTCAAACTGCCCGCCCCACACAACCAGGTATCCGGGAGGAAATTTGATTGCCGCCTCAATTTTTTCTTTTGCTTCGGCAACAAAACCGCCCAAATCGCGGTCGGTCACATTGCATTGGATGACGATGCGACGTTGCGCCATTTCGCGGCTGATCTGTGCCGGGCCTTCCGTCACGTTCACTTTGGCCAGTTGGCCTAGAGGAATCAGCGCACCAGTCGGTGTTGGGATCAAAATGTTGCGAATCGGTTCGACATCGTTGCGGGCGGATTCAGGGAAGCGCACGGCGAGACCGAATACCTTCATCCCTTCATATACTTTGCTCGCCTCTTTGCCGCCAATCGCAGTTTCGACGACTTGTTGAACGTCTGAAACGTTGATTCCGTAACGCGCAATTTTCTCGCGATCAATTTCAATTTCGAGATAAGCGAGGCCGCTGACTTTTTCCACGTTCACGTCGGCAGCGCCGCGCACTTTCCCCAAGACGCGAGCTACCGCTTCCCCTTTTGCTTTCAACACGTCCAAGTCGTCGCCGAAAATTTTAATCCCGATGGCCGATTTGACCCCGCTGACTAACTCATCCACACGCAACGCAATGGGTTGTGAAAAACTGGAGGCAACACCCGGCAATTCCGCCAGCGCCACGCGCATTTTTTCGACAAGTTCTTCTTTTGATTTGGTGGTGGTCCATTCTTCACGCGGCTTGAGCGTGACAATCACGTCGCTGAGTTCCACACCCATTGGATCGGAAGCAATGTCGGCGCGACCGGTTTTGGAAACCACGTCAATGACTTCCGGGAATTGCTTTAGAATTTTCTCCGCCTGAGTTTGCAGCGCGAGCGATTGCGGAAGTGAAATGCTCGGAATGCGAAACGTTTGCACGGCGATGGAACCTTCATCAAGCGCGGGTAAAAATTCTGTGCCGATACGCGGCACAAGCGCGAGCGAACCAGCCAGTGCCAGGACTGCGGTGATGACCACGATCCACGGATGCCGCACGCAAGGTTTGAGCAACGTGAGATAGCCGTTTTTCAACCAGCGGATGTAAAACAAATCATGTTCATGCGGGACTTGTTTGAGGAAAAAAGTGCAGAGCATCGGGACGAACGTGAGTGAAAGAATCAACGAACCGAGCAAACCGAATGAAATGGTGAAGGCGAGTGGCGCGAACATTTTTCCTTCAAACCCTTGCAGCGTGAACAGCGGCAGGAAAACCACGATGATGATAAAAATGCCGAACACAATCGGACGGCCAACTTCTTTCGCCGCGTAAAGCACCGTTTCGATTTTTCCGGCGCGATGATGTTCGGGATGCAGTTCTTTTTTCTCGGTGAGATGTCGATGGATATTTTCAACCATGACCACCGCGCCATCGACCATCATGCCGAGGCCGATAGCCAATCCTCCCAGCGACATGAGGTTTGCGCTGAACCCAAACCATTTCATCATAATGAAGGCGAAAAGAGCAGAGAGAGGGAGAACGAGCGTCACAATGATAGCGCTGCGAAAATCGGCCAGCAGGATGATAAGAATAATCAGAACGAAAATTGCGCCTTCCTGCAAAGCCTTGGTAACAGTGTGAATTGCTTTTTTAACCAAATCCGTGCGGTCGTAAAACGGCACAAGCTCGACGCCTTTGGGCAATGCTTTTTGAATCGCGGGCAACTTTTCCTTTACCGCGTTAACCACATCGCGCCCGCTTGCGCCTTTGAGCATCAGAACAATTCCGGCGACGGCTTCACCTTCGCCGTTCGCCGTCACTGCTCCTTGCCGCAGTTCCGCGCCGATTTCTACATTCGCCACGTCGCGCACGTAAACCGGGACGTGGTTGTGAACCGCGACAATGATGTTCTCGATGTCTTTGACTCCCTTAACCAAACCTAAACCGCGCACAACATATTGCTCGGATTTATGTTCAATGAAATTCCCGCTCGCGTTGGCATTATTTTTTTCCAATGCCTCAAAAAGTTGGGCAAGTGTTACACCGGAAGAGGTGAGGCGGTCTGGCTTTACGATGACCTGGTATTGCTTCACCAAGCCACCGAAGGAATTAACGTCGGTAACGCCGGGAACTGTGCGAAGAATCGGCCTTACGATGTAGTCCTGAACTGTGCGAAGTTCCGTCGCGTCGTGCTTTTTATCTTTGCTGACGAGCGTGTATTGAAAGATTTCGCCGAGGCCGGTGGTGATAGGTCCAAGTTGGGCCTCCACTCCCGCAGGAAATTTGCCCCGCGCTCCCTGTAATCGTTCAAAGACAAGATTGCGAGCGAAGTAATCATCCACGCCATCTTCAAAAACAACCGTTATCGCACACAAACCGATTTTGGAAACGGAGCGAACTTCTGTCAGTCGCGGCAGACCGGCCAGTTCAATTTCGATGGGACGGGTCACAAGTTTTTCCACTTCGGGCGGCGACATGCCGCCAGCGGTTGCGAGCACTTGCACTTGCACGTTAGTTACGTCAGGAAACGCATCAATCGGAATTTGCTTCACGGCGAGAATGCCAAATCCAGCCAAAATCGCAGTGCCCAAAAGAACGAGCATCCGCTGGCGAACGGAAAAATTGAGAATCGGGTTAATCATATTATTCCTCGCCCAATTGACCTTTAAGCATTTCCGATTTCAGAATGAAGCTTCCTTCGGCGACCACTTTTTCGCCCGCCTTCACTCCTTCTAAAACTTGAACGCGCCCTTGCTGCTCCTGTCCGAGTTTCACGATCCGTTTTTCAAATTTGTTGTCGTCGAGTGCGACGAAAACAATTTGCTCGTCGCCTTCGGTTTGCAATGCGCTGTCAGGAATCACCAGCACGTTTTCCAAAACTGTGGTGGTGATTTCCACATCGGCAAACATGCCGGATTTCAAACGGCCATCTTTATTGTCGGCGTTGATGCGAACTTCGACCGTGCGCGACTGCGGTTCGACTTCGTTCCCAATGAGGATGATTTTGCCGTGAAATTTTTCCTGCGGATAAGTCAGCACGGTGAACGTCGCCTCCTGACCGATTTTAACCGCGCCAATATCCCGCTCCTTCACTTCGGCAATTACCCAAAGCTGGGTCGGATCGCTGATGGTATAAATCTCCTTGCTCTTGTCCACCAACTCGCCGCTCGTCGCTTTGCGTTCGATGATGACGCCGTCAATCGGCGCTTTGAGTTCGAGTTGTCTGCCGAGCAATTCGGGAGAATCCACCAGGCCGACGACATCACCCGCTTTCACGCGGTCGTTCAGGTCGAAGTTCAGCTTCACCAATTTGCCTTCAAACGTGGAAGTGACTTTCGCCGTCTTGTTCGCGTTCGCGCTGACGCGCCCGGCAGCTTTCAACGTCATGCCGAGATTTCCCAACGCCGCAGGTTCAACTTTGAGGTCGAAGTGTTTGAGATTTTCTTTTGTCAACGTGACGATGTTTTCTTCGCGCTTGGTTTCTGGTTTTGCTTCTGCCGCTTTTGGTTCGGCTTTCTGGCAACCGGCCAAAAGACCGAGCATCACGACGGGAAGAATAATTTTAGAAAAGTTTTTCATGGTTTTACATTTGAAGGGTTAAGAGGAATGCCAATGGCTGATTCAAGTTGTGCGCGAGCTTCGGCAATTCTCGCGAGGTTTTCGGCATGGTCGGCGAACGCGTCAAAATAGGTGCGTCTGGCGTCGAGATAAATGAGAAGCGTCGTGGCGTTTCGGGCGTAGCTTTTTTCCGCCTGGTCAACCAATGTTTTTAAGCGGTTGCGAAATTCTGGGCTGTTAATCGCCAGTTGATCACGTGCCGTCCGCAAATTTTCGGCAGCGACCGTTACTGCTTTAGTGATGTCGAATTTCAGCTTGTCGAGTTCCGCGACCGCTCTTTTTTGTTCCGCTTTAGCCGTTTGAATTTCGCCTTTTCGCTTGTTCCAAAACGGCAGCGGAACAGAAACGCCCACGCCATAAATTTGTTCGTCAGAAGCATATTCAATCACAGGCCCGACGGTGAAATCCGGTTTGCGACTCAGGCGTACCGATTTTAAAGTCAGACCGGCCCGTTCGATTTGAGTGGTTCGAATCCCCAAAATCGGATTGTTCGCCAGAGCGAAGGCGATCAAATTTGAAGCCGGTAAAACCGGAGTCGCGCCATCTAACGCGCCGGTGACTTTGAGCGGCTCACCAGCCGAACGCCCGGTCACGGTATTTAGAAACGCTCGCGCCGCCGAAATCCTTCCCTGCGCTTCCCGAAGAAGTTTTTGCGCGCGAACCAAATCCGCTTCTGCTTTGACCGTTTCAAAATCGGAGGCGTAACCACTCTCCACACGGTTCTTTGCTGATTCTGCGAAGACTTTTGCTGCTTCGACTTGCTCATTTCGCAGTGATTCAATTTCCTGAGCCGCTAGCAAATCGTAAAATGCTCTTCGCACTTCCAATTGAACTTGATAACGAAAAGCATCCAACGCGAGTTTGCTGGCAGTCACGTCGCGTTCCGCAATAGCCTGGCGCAAGGCTCGCTTGCCGGGATATTCAATCAATTGACTTAACCCAAACGTGCCTTTGAAAAGCGTGTCGCCGGGAAGGTGTTTCACGCCGGGAGTGAATGACGCTTCGGGATTTTGATACGCCTTGGCCGTCGCAATACCACCTTGCGCCGCTTCAATGCTCGCTTCAAAAACGCGCAACTCGGGATTGCGCTTCTGCGCTTCGCTGACCAAATCTTGCAGCGTGAAAGTTTGATTTGTGATCGCGACGCTTTCTTGCGCAACGGCTCCTTGCAGAGCCAAACTGAATACCAATCCAAAAGGACAACACTTTTTGAACAGAACATTTTGTTTCATAACGATTCACCGACAGGAATTGACCAACTAAAATGAAAGGCGGCACACGACGGCCGTTGAGAACAAGACGGGGAAATCCTCAGCGCGAGGATTCAGTTATGAAACAAACGAAGGAGCGCGGACAGGGAGTGCGGTGCGATAAACAAATTGCCAGCAAACAGGAAGATCGAGAAAAGGCTTGGATAGAACGGAACTCGCCAATGGATCTGACGACGTGTCAACGAGCGGAAGAAAATCAAAAGGGACTAAGGCAAAATCAAATGAAGCGACTGGTGACTTCTGAATTTGGAAAAATTGTCCGTCTTCGACATCCTCACACACATCGCCTTTACAATGCGAAACAGGCGTTTCAGCGGAAGCGCATTCCAGGAAATCCAATCCCGGAATTTTCTCCCACCGGCAGTGTGCGCTGACGCCAGCCCAAAAGAGGGCAAACGTCAGGAGAAATAGGTTTTTTGTCAGTCGCACGGGGATATAGATACTTCGAGTGGAATAATGTTCAACTACATTTTGCCTTGCTTGCTTTGAGTTAGATGAATTGAAACCCAGATTTGTTCGCTTTAAATACGACTTGAGGACTTTTGTTGGTCTTTTCGGCCATCAGCATACGCCTCAAACACCCGTTTAATCTCATCTCTGACCTGCCTAAAGACTTGGAGGACTTCTTCCTCGCTCCCCTTCGCGTGGGCGGGATCGACAAACGGCCAATGATGCCGGTTGGCTTGGCCCGGAAAAATTGGGCAAGCCTGGTCAGCATTGCCGCAAACCGTAATCACAGTTTCCACGTCCTGTTTCAAGAATTCGTCCAGGTGTTTGGAATGATGTTTCGATATGTCGATTCCAATTTCCTGCATCACTTTGATCGAGAGCGGATGCACATAGCCCGCTGGCTTCGATCCCGCGCTTTGCACATTCAAAATTTCACCAGCCGTAGCGCGTAAAATCCCTTCGGCCAAATGGCTGCGACACGAGTTTCCAGTGCAAAGAATGAGAACGGTCGGTTTGTTCGTTAGCATTGATGAGTCCTTTATTGGCAGCACTTTTGAGGTTGGAGGGATGGAATTCCTTTGAAATCAATCGCATGTTTCTTCTCCGCCGGTGCGACGCAGCGATCTAAGGCTAAACAAGCGGTATGTTTTGAACCGAGGTGCAACACCACGGCGTCCTCTTCGGCCACGACTTCCAAAATGGGGAACTGTGAAATAAATGGCGCTTCATATTCCACGTCCACATCCATTTCATCGGTTTCCAAAAACGACGCTGACTTATCGAGAATCTTTAGCAACATCCGCGCGGTCGCCCTATGGTCCGTGTCATCCGCAAACCATGTTTGTAACCGACACAACGCCTCTGTGCGGAACCTCCCGCCGCAATCGATGAATTTCTTTTCGATTTTCGCCACTTCAGTAATGTGCGCGTGGATCGGAATCTTCGTTCCAGTCGGCAGGATAAATCGAAGGGTTTTCTCAGGATGCTGAGCCAAAGTTTTTTTCAGTTCGTCTAATTGCATATTTTATTTTCAGTTTAACTAATCGATTTTCTTTCTCGGCAGCGGACAACAGGCTGCTTCCTGACAGCCACGACAGGCGAAGATTGCCAACGCCGCTCCCAACACGGGGGCCACCAGATAAAGCCACAGATGCTCGAAATGGCCCGAAACCAACGCGGGAGCCAGAGACCGCGCCGGATTCATAGATGCGCCGCAAATTTTGCCCGCAAACATCGCTTCCAATCCAATGACTGCGCCCAGCGCAATTCCAGCGGTGATTCCTTTTTCTTTCGCGCCCGTCGAAACATTCAAAATTACAAACATCAACAGGAAGGTGAGGATCATTTCCAAAACAAAACTTTGCATTTCGCTCCCCGTTGGCAGCGTCGCACCAAAAGTTTCATGAGCAGGAAATAGAAATCTTATGAGGCCGCTCGCGACCAGCGCGCCCGCTATTTGGCTGGTCACATAGGGAAGCACCTGCTTTGCAGGAAACCGACCGGAAAACCAAAAGCCCACCGTGACGGCTGGATTTAAATGCGCGCCTGAAATGTCGCCCACCGTGTAAATCATCGCCAAAACGATCAGTCCGAATGTTAAAGCGATACCGACATGCGTAATGCCCCCGCCGCTCACATCGTTAATCACAATCGCGCCCGTGCCGGCGAAAACCAAAGCGAACGTTCCCAAAAATTCGGCAAAGTTTTTCTTCATGCTTTTCTTGGGAGGTTCGGTTTTATTCAAGCCCTGGAGGAGGCCACATCACGCTTCAGTTCGGAAGTGAGGCTTGCCGAAATCGGCAACGCAACTAACGCGATCAAAAAGAGAATTGCTGGACCACCAGCCACGCTGGCATCTCGTTTTTCTCTTCGGCACGGGTTTGCATGCTTCAACCTTGCGTCATTCATATTCGCCTATCCATATACACGCTAAGGCTTGTATTTGGATACGTCAAGGCGTATATGTCAACCATGCGTCATCTGACTAAATTCTTTGCTGCGCTTTCCGATCTCACCCGCTTGCGCCTTTTGCATTTGATGATGGATGGAGAAATCTGTGTTTGCTTTCTGCAAGGCGTGCTGCGAACCAATCAGCCGAAAATTTCCCGGCATCTTGCCTACTTGCGAAAGGCCGGGCTGGTCGTAGCTCGGCAAGACGGAAAATGGATGCACTATTCTTTGAAAAAGCAGGATAAAGACTTGCAGCAAATCTTTTTGGAAACCATGAAGTGCGTTGAAAAAGAACCGCAAATTGCCAAAGACATTAAACGGCTAAAAGAAATTCGATGCTGCCCGGCTCGTTATGGTTTCTCTTCGCCATCTGACTCAGAAAAATAAAAAGGAGCACTCTCATTCGGTTGAAGGAAGGAAGCTGCAAGAGCCTTTGATTGTTTTGGAAGGTTACGTCGTAACCGCGCACCATTATAGCGCGCACCATTTCTGACGAAATTCTTCGTAAAAACTGGTTAGGGTAATTGAAACGAGTTGCCGGTTTGCGCTGTGACATCGAAACCACTTTGGAGTTTCGTTTGTTTTTGCGAGCCTTTGAAGAACACCAAATTCACAACTTTGTATGCCGCAGTCGCAGTGCGTTGGTGATGACCGAAACCGAACTTAGACTCATTGCTGCCCCCGCAATGATGGGACTCAACAGCACGCCGAAGAATGGGTAGAGCAAACCTGCTGCGATGGGGATGCCGAGCGCGTTGTAGACGAAGGCGAAGAAAAGGTTCTGCCGGATGTTGCTCAAAGTGGCGCGGCTCAAATGAATGGCTTTGGCAATCGCCCGCAGGTCGCCTTTGACCAACGTGATGCCGGCGCTTTGAATCGCCACGTCCGTGCCTGTGCCCATTGCAATACCGACATCCGCCGCTGCCAAGGCTGGCGCGTCGTTGATGCCGTCGCCTGCCATCGCCACAACTTGACCGGCGCGACGGTATTCCTGGATGCGGTCAATCTTGCCTTGGGGTTCGACTTCAGCTTCCACGGCGTCAATGCCAAGAGTTTTTGCGACAGCTTCCGCCGTGCGCCGATTGTCGCCAGTCACCATCACGAGACGCAGGCCAAGCGCATGAAGTTCGCGGATGGCTTCGGGCGTGGAGGCTTTCACCGGGTCGGCGACCGAGAGAAATCCCGCCGCGCGTCCATCCACGGCCACGAACATGACGGTCTGTCCGGCTTGTTGCAGTGGATTGGCGGTCGCTTCCAACGCTTCCAATGCGGCCACGCCTTCAGCGCGGAGGAAATTCGCTTTGCCAACCAACACAGCTTTTCCGCCGATGCGCCCGAATACACCTCCACCCGTGACCGAACGAAAATCATTCACCGATTCGAGGGGCAAGCTCGCTGCTTTCGCGCCGTTCACAATCGCCGCTGCCAACGGATGCTCGCTGCTTTGTTCCAATGACGCGGCAAGCCGGAGCAATTCCTTTCGGTCAAAACCATTTACCGCTTGATAGTCCGCCAGTCGCGGTTTGCCTTCGGTGAGCGTGCCCGTTTTGTCCACCACCAGCGTCGTCACTTTTTCGAGTCGTTCGAGGGCTTCGGCACTTTTTACCAGCACGCCTTCTTGTGCGCCGCGACCAACACCGACCATGATGGACATCGGCGTGGCCAATCCGAGCGCGCAAGGGCAAGCGATGATGAGCACGGCAACCGCGTTGACGATGGCATAAGCCAGCCGTGGCTCTGGACCAAAGAACATCCACAGCGCAAACGTCAACACCGCCGCGGCCACGACCGTCGGAACAAAAATGGTGGCGACCTTGTCCGCCACACCTTGTATCGGCGCGCGGCTGCGTTGCGCATCAGCGACGAGGTTCACAATTTGCGCGAGCAATGTATCGCTCCCAATTTTTTCAGCGCGCATGACGAAACCACCCGTTCCATTCAGCGTGCCGCCGGTCACTTTATCGCCGATGTTTTTTTCAACCGGCAAGGGTTCGCCGGTAATCATGGATTCTTCGACGCTGGAATGGCCTTCGGTGACGATGCCGTCCACCGGAACTTTGTCGCCGGGACGAACGCGCAACCAGTCGCCGACTTTCACCTGGTCAAGCGGGACTTCATGATCGCCCCCCGGTGCGACTTGCCACGCCGTCGGCGGCGCGAGATTCAGCAACGCTTTGATGGCGCTGCCCGTGCGACTGCGGGCGCGAAGTTCAAGGACTTGTCCCAACAGCACGAGCACGACAATCACCGCCGCCGCTTCAAAATAAATGCCGACCATGCCGTGCTGCTGCATCGCGATTGGAAAAATGCCCGGCGCAAGCATCACGACTGCGCTGTAAATAAAGGCCGTGCCGACGCCGATGGCAATCAGCGTGAACATATTCAAGTGCCACGTCACCAGCGAACGCCAACCGCGCTTGAAGAACGGCCAGCCCGCCCACAACACGACGGGCGTGGAGAGAGCGAATTGAATCCAGCGCGACGCATCGCTCATCACCCAGCTTTCGTGACCTAGCGCGGGAATCAGGTGCGCCATCGCGAGGACGAAGACGGGCAGTGCGAGCGCGCCGCCAATCCAAAATCGCCGCGTCATGTCGCGAAGTTCGGCGTTGTCATCCTCGCCTGTGGCAGCCGTGGCCGCTTTCAGTTCCAGTGTCATGCCGCACTTGGGGCAATTGCCGGGATGATCCTGCTGCACCTCCGGGTGCATCGGACAGGTGTAGATGGGTTTGCCCGCCGCAGGTGCAAACCACGCCGGGTTACGCTCCAACGCCATGCCGCATTTCGGGCAATCGCCCGGCTTGTCTGACTCCACACCGGGACACATGGGGCAAAAGTATTTTGCTGCAGCGGAAGGTTTCACCATTGCGTCACTGTGGTCGTGACAACAAGAATGTTTTTCTGCGCCGTGTTCGTGATGCTCGTGGGTTTCCTTGCTGGTGCTGGCAGGTTGAGCCTCTGCCAGAAATTTCTTCCGACAATGCTCGCTGCAAAAATAAAAAGTTTGTCCGGCACGTTCGGCGTTGAGAGCCGTCGCTTCATCCACCGTCATTCCGCAGATTGGGTCTTTCGCCATAACTGAATTTTACAGTGGCCGCCCCGGATTTGCAGCAACAAGTCTGGCTTGTCCGCTGCGCCCCGCTCGGAGGCGTTTTGACCCGCCGCAACTTCTCGCGCAACGTTGACCGTGCTCGGCATTTTCTCTAGCTTCAGTGCATGGCGAAAAAAGCTGCTGCGAAAGAACCCGTTGCCACGACCCGGCAAAAATCCTCCGCGCTCGTGGACACCCGCGTCATTTACTGCGGCGACAATCTGGAGCAGCTCAAGAAACTCCCCGACCACTGCGTTGATCTCATTTACATAGACCCGCCATTCAACTCCAACCGCAACTACGAGGTCTTCTGGGGCGAAACCAAGGAGAAGCGGTCGTTTGAAGACCGGCACGAGAACACCCGCGCTTACATTGACTACATGCGCCCGCGCTGCGAGCAACTGGCGCGCGTCCTCAAAAAGACCGGGAGCTTTTATTACCACTGCGACTGGCACGCCAGCCACTACGTCAAGGTGATGCTCGACCAGATCTTCGGCGAGAATCAGTTCGAGAATGAGATTGTGTGGAAGCGATACGGCGCTCACAGCAATTCAAAAGGCTATGGCGCTGTTCACGACGTCATCCTCTACTACGGCGCCGGGGACAAGCTCGTGTTTAATCGACAATTCGAGCCGTACGATCCGCAGTACGTCGAAGAGCGGTTCCGGTTTCAAGATCCAGATGGCCGGCGATGGGCCGAGCAAAATTTAAACAACCCGGCGGTCAGGCCAAACCTCACATACGACTTCACCGCCAAGAACGGCGTCACGTACAAGCCACCCGCGAATGGGTGGAAGTTCACCAAGGAGCGGATGGCCGCCCTCGATGCTGCCAACCATCTGCACTACCCACGC
>JBDSYB010000163.1:0-3848 GCA_039925885.1 Verrucomicrobiota bacterium | reverse complement strand
CGCACGTCATAAAATAGAAATGTCCAGCGAAGGGGAGAAGGAAGCGAATTGGGAATTGCCTTTTCATCCTTCGCCACCTTCGCGTCCTTCGCGGGACACCTGAAACTTTCTGCAAATAGTTTGTCTGGGTTTCCACATCTGCGGCCATGTATGGGAAACAGGCTTTTGCGGGTCAAATACGGCTGGATGGTCGTAGTTTGCGTGTAAATGGTTGTTTGTCAGATGGTTGCGAAGCGGTTTGAGGTCTGGAACGTGGGGAAAATGACCGGGAAAATCATTTTCCTGATTGGGACACAGGTTTTCCTGGCGTGGAAAAGAGTTTTCCTCGCCGGGAAGTTGGCGTTCCCGACGTGGAAAGGGTTGTTCCTGACGTGGAAGTTCTTGTTCCACGCGAGGAAAGGGAAGTTCCAGACGTGGGGGAAAGGTTTCCCGATCTGGAAAAGGGTTTTCCACGCGTGGAACGAAGATTTCCTGACCGGGAAGTTTGGTTTCCCGATCTGGAAGGCAACCGCGCCGCAACGGTCTGTCGGTGTCCTGACATAAACTTAACAAAATCAAACAAGGCAGGACGACATGAAGTTCTACGATACGCCCGGTCAGACTTATGACAGCGGCATCCTGTATGACGACGTGTCGCCTTTGGCCCAACCTAAAATTATGGCAAAAGTAAAATTCACATTTAAAGGCATCTCGGATGAAGACACATTGCAAGCGTGCAACAATCTGAAAACGGCGTTGACGGGCAACGCGAATTTCCCCACGCCGCCGGTTTCGCTGGCGACGTTCGGAACGAAGATCACCTCGGCGCTGGCCAAGCTTACGGCGGCCAACAACGCGGCTGCAGCATCCAAGCAAGCGACGGCGGACAAGGACACGGAGTTCGATGCGTTGAAGGCAATGGGGATGCAGAACATCGGCTACGTTGACCTCACGGCCAACGGCAGCGAATCCATGATCCTGAGCGCAGGTCTGCCGGTGCGAGCGGCCAAGTCGCCCCAGACTATTCCCGGCCAGGTGCAGAATTTGTCGCTCACGGCGGGCGATAACGAAGGTTCGTTGGATGTGCATTGGGATCACCTTGCCAATGCAAAAAGTTACGAAGTGCAAAGCAGCCCAGATCCGTTCACCACTTCGAGCTTCGTGACGCGCGACACGGTGACGAAATCGGCCACGACGTTGACGGGGTTCACGAGCGGAGCGCGCATCTGGGTGCGAGTGCGGGCGATCAATTCGGCGGGTAAAGGGCCGTGGAGTGATCCGTCGGTGAAGACGGTTCCGTGATGACACACAAAGGTAGAGCGCGTCACTCCGTGCGCGCCGTGTGTTTCATCATTGAAAACGGCGGGCAGAGGGCTGACCCGCCCTAACCATTTACAAAAAAATATTTATGCCATTTGATCCAAATTTACCGGAAAATAACTCGCCCATCAGCGCGGCGGAATTGCGGGCGCAGTTCACGTCGTTGAAAACATCGATTGATGGTTTGACGGCGACGGTAGCCGCGCAGGCGGCGCAAATCGCGGCGCTCCCGAATGTGACTGCGGTCACGGCCTTGATCGCGAGCAATGCGGCTAAAAATGTCGATAGTCTCGTCGAGGACGGGACGGCGTTTGATGATCCGCCCACGCAAGGGCAATTGGAGGATTTCCAAGCGGCGTTCAATCAGTTGATCACGGGACTGCATTCGTAGAAGGAAAAAGGGGGGCGATCCCTTCTCCTCGGGGAAGAGGTTAGGATGAGGGCGGACAATTTATTTTTAGAACGGTCTTCTCGCGCCGAAAGATAGCTCGCCCTCACCCCGGCCCTCTCCCCGAGGAGAGGGAGGAAAAATGCAATGCCGGCGAGGAAAACGTAGCCGCGTCTCGTGAGAGTGCGGGTGATCAAAATTATTTTTCAGATGGCGCGCTCTGCCGAGGCGCGGATACGGGACGGGAAGCGGGCGTCGCGTTGCAACGGCCAATTTGTCGCAGCGGGGCAAATTTCTACCCGTCTGTTTCCAAAATGCTGGCGAAGACGACTTCTTTAATTTTCCAAATGAGCGCCATGGTCATGGCCAAAGGCATGAGGATCAGGAAAATAATCAACCAGGCGGCTTGTGAATTTTCACCCTGCATCACGTAACGCAACAAGGGCGGCAAATTGGGGATGAATCGCAGGCCAAACGCAACGATAAACAAAATCGGGATGATGATGAGGACGCGGCGGTTGAAGGTGGTGAACAGTTTGGTTTCCAAACGCAATGTTTCGTCTGGCAACATGGCGGCGAGGCGATCGAGGACGCGGTTGAGGATAAAAATAAAGAGCAGGCATGAGGCGGCCAGAAACATGACCGCCAGATTGTAAACTTCGACGAAGGGAAGTCGATGCCACCAGTGGAGGAAGGGTGCGAGGCCGAGATTGACGAGTCCAAAAAGACGGGCGCGTTCCAGAGTGTTTCGCCAGATGCGTTCCTGTTTTTGGAAATGGCCGAGTTGCGCAAGGCCGTAGAGCAACATGCCGCTGACGAGAAGCGCAGGCACGATGGCAAAGAAACCAAGGGCGTCAAAAAGTTCGGTGCGCGCGGTCTGCACGTAAACGAGCAGGGTCAAAGGAAGCCCCCAGAATAATGAGGCGAGGCCGCGAACAAGTTTGCCCATTCGGCGAAGCAATTCTGCTTTGGGAGCCTGTTCAGACATTTTTAAAGGAGAAGCAGGATTGCGCCCGGGAGAAGTTGAGGTGCGCCACTTTCCCCGTGACTCTCCTCGATCATCGCCTTCATCAGATGGCGAGATAGGTGTACGCTTTCAGACCTTTTTCGTAATCGTCCAGAAGCCGCATTCCTTCGGAGGGTTTCAGGCGGTCGGATTTAATCGCTTCATCGATCTGCACTTTCATGAGACGCTTCAATTCGTTTTCCTCGTATTGAACGGCGGTCAACGTCTGCGCAATGGTGCTGCCCTCGATAATTTCCTCGACGTAATAACCGGACGGCTCGTCGGGATCGAGGAAGACGTGGACTTCATTGACGCGCCCGAAAAGATTGTGCAGATCGCCCATGATGTCCTGGTAAGCGCCCATCAAAAAGAAGCCGAGATGATACGGCTCCTGCGCGCCGCCGCCGTTGGTGCGCAACTTGTGAAGCGGCAAGGTGTCGCGCACATCGCGGAGGTCGATGAACTTGTTGATCTGTCCATCGGAATCGCAGGTGATGTCAACGAGCGTGGCTTCGCGGGTCGGTTGTTCGTTGTGCCGATTGATGGGCATGATGGGAAATAATTGGCCGAGCGCCCAGTGATCGAGCAGCGATTGGAACACGGAAAAGTTGCAAAGGTATTGATCGCCAAGGCTGGCACCGAGCTTGAGAATTTCGTCGGGGATGTAGGCCTGCCCGGCGAAACTTTGCACGACTTCGAGGCTGATCTCCCAATAAAGTGTTTCGATTTTTGCTTTGTCGGGAAGTTCCATCAAACCGAGCGTGAACATGTTGTGCGCGTCTTCTTTGCGTTCGAGCGCGTCGTGAAAGGCTTCGAGCTTGTTGAGCTTGGCGATATTTTTTTTGATGTCGAGCAACTCACGGACGAGCGCGTGTTCGCTCTCGCCATATTGCAGGCTGCTGTTCTCGCGGATTTTTTCAATCGCGCCAAAAACTTCCACGATTAATACGCTGTGATGGGCGACGATGGCGCGGCCGCTTTCGCTAACGATGTCGGGATGCGGAACTTTCTCCGCGTTACAAACGTCAGCGATGTAATAAACGATGTCGTTGGTGTATTCCTGCAACGAATAATTGACCGACGAATCAAACGCCGAACGGCTGCCATCGTAATCCACGCCGAGGCCACCGCCGACATCGAGATAATCAATCGCAA
>JBDSYB010000162.1:0-12514 GCA_039925885.1 Verrucomicrobiota bacterium | reverse complement strand
GGATCATTCACGCCTTTATTTTTGGCGCACTCTTCACACAAATCCACCTTCTGCATTTTGTCGCCGACAATTTGCGTGAGATGCACCTTGGCCTGGTTTTGTTTGCAAACAATACAGAGCATAATTTCTAAAATTCTTATATCACAGCTATGCGATTTGCTGCGCGAGATTTTTGGGTAAATAATTCACGCGTCTCGCGACGCGACAGCACCCAAAAGCACCAGCCGGATACAGCCAAGTATGTCAGCAAAATCGAAATGACAATAATCAATGGCACAGTTGCGTGAGGTCGCTGGTCAATTAAGATCGATGGAAAGTCGAACACTAATTCCTTCCAGTCGAAAATCATCCAAGGCATACCAACCAGCATGAAAACAAATGTGCATCCCGCCATGACAAGCGCATACCAACGAGCGATTCGCCAATAGCTTAAAAGTCCAATCCCAACCAAAATATTCAGGACGTGGGAATTCATTAAATCCAGCCGATGATTCCGCAGTTGATCAACCATCACGCCGCAGACTCCGATTATAAACCAGAGCGTGGCGATGATTGTTAGAGGGACTGGACGTTTCATAATTATTTCGTCGAGAATATCAGTTCACCTGAAACCTTCGTCAAGGCGTGGTAACGTGTGACCAAATCTTTTGTCACCGCGCCCGGTTTGCCGCTGCCAATTACTCTACCATCAATTTTCACGACGGGAATCAATTCCGCGCCCGTGCCGGTGAGAAAACATTCGTCCGCGTTGAACAAATCATAGCGTGTCAGATTCGGCTCGCTCACCGCCAAACCATTTTCCCTCGCCATATCCATCACCACTCCGCGCGTGATTCCGTAAAGCGCGCCTGCGGAAAGTGGAGGGGTCATCAACTGATTTCCTTTCACGATGAAAATATTGTCCGCGGTGCCTTCGGCTACAAAACCTTCCGCGTTGAGCATGACGGCTTCTTCCACACCGGCGTTGTTGGCTTCGATTTTCGCCAGGATGTTGTTGAGATAATTGAGCGACTTGATTGCTGGGTTCACCGCGCTGTGCAAGTTGCGCACGGTCGGCACCGTCACAATGTCCATGCCGCGTTGATACATTGCCGGCGGATAAACCTGAATTTTATCCGCGATGATGATCACCGAAGGATTTTTACAGCGATTGGGATTCAACCCAAGCGTGCCGATGCCGCGAGTAACGATGAGGCGAATATAGCCGTCCCGAAGATTGCTTTTCCGGCAGGTTGCAACGGTCGCTTTAACCAGCGCTTCCTTGCTCATTGGAATGTCCAGCAAAATTGCTTTTGCAGAATAAAACAAACGGTCGAGATGTTCCTGCAATTTGAAGACGCGTCCGTTGTAGGCACGAATGCCCTCAAAAACTCCATCACCGTAAAGTAGTCCATGATCGAACACGGAAATTTTGGCGTTCTTTTCATCAAGAAATTTGCCATCGATAAAAATCTTCATTTGCGGCGTGAGGCTAGAAAAACGAGCCGGGCAAAGCAATAACGAGTTGGCGCGCTCCTACGTAACCGCTGCTTTCCCGAATTTTCCAAAACGCAACGCAAAGGTTGGCAACACAAAAAGATTCAAAAGGGTCGAAGTCAGTAACCCGCCGAGAATTACGATGGCCATCGGCCCTTCAATTTCTCGACCGGCTTCGCCAGTTCCAAGGGCGAGCGGTAACAAACCCAGACCGGTCACGAGCGCGGTCATCAGGATGGGCACGAGCCGCTCCGTTGCGCCGCGAATGGCAGTGTCCAAATTCCACTCCGCGGCTTCTTCGACGACGAGATGTTCGAAATGCGAAACCATCATGATCGAGTTGCGCATCGTGATGCCAAAGAGCGTGACGAAGCCGACGAGCGAACCCACGGACAACAATCCTCCTGAAGCAAATACGGCGAGAATGCCACCGACGAGCGCGAAGGGCAGATTGACTAAAACCAGCAGCAGGTTGCGACCGTTCCCGAAAACAATCGCGAGCAACAAAATGACGCCCGCTGCCGCAATGAGCGAATGGATCAACAACTCGTGGCGCGCAGTTTTTCCGGCTTCCGCCGACCCACCAAAGCTCGCGTAGGTCCCCGGAGAAAAAACAACGCCTCGCGCGATTTTTCGTTTGGCTTCAGTGACGAACGATTGCACATCGCGCCCATTCACATTGCAAGTGACCTGCTGGCGGCGTTGCGTGCCCTCGTGAACCATCATCGCGCGGCCAGTGCCGAGTTGGATGTCGGCCAATTCCCGCAACGGCACGCGCAGCCCGGCGTTGTTGCGCAGGAGAAGCGAGCCGATTTGCGCCGGATCTTTGCGCTCGCGCTCGTGCAAAATCACGGCGACATCCGTGAAGCGGCTGCCTTGAAATGTTTGCGCGACAACCGTTCCTTGATACGCCGTCTCCACTGATTGCAAAACTTCCATGGATTGAAATCCGAGTTGCACGAGACGTTCGGGACGAAGTTTCACCACCAGTTCCGGAGCGCCCGGCTGCGAATCGGTTTGCACATCCACTGCTCCCGGAATTTTCGCGATTATTTTTTCCACTTCTTCCGCTTCGTGGTCCAGCGCGTCGAGGTCATCGCCAAAAATATTTATGACGACTTGCGCGGTGCTGCCAGAAATGACTTCCTCCATTCGCTCGGCCAAGAACGACAGGATTTTGAACGTGGTGCCGGGAAATTTTGCGAGCGCCTCGCGAATTTCATTTTGCACCTGCTCCGCTTCCTCGCCAGATAACGCCTGAAGCTCGACATGGAATTCGCTGCGTTCCGTTCCCCAAATATCTTCGCCCTGTTCCGCACGGCCCACTTGTTGCGAGACGGAGCGAATGTGCGGATTTTTCAGAAGTTCTTTGGTCACAAGTTTTCCAACAGAAAGCGATTCTTCAACCGAAGTTCCCGGCGTAAGCAGCATGTGAACGATGAAATGGCCTTCGCGAAATTCCGGCAGAAATTCGCCGCCGAAAAAGGGAAACGTTGCCATCGCCCCGAGGCAAATCAACGCCACCGTCGCCATGACGGTTCGCGGAAAACGGCTCAACGAATTCAGTGCGTTGGTGTGGCGCGCTTTCAGCCACGTCACGTAGCGCGGCTCGGAATGCGGCGCGGTGCGCGAGAGCAGCGCAAAGCAAAGTGCGGGCGTGACGGTCAGCGCCACCACCAGCGAAGCGAGCGTCGCCAAAACAAACGACACGGCGAGCGGCGAAAATAATCTTCCCTGCACGCCGCTCATCATCAGGACCGGGACAAAAACAAGTGCGACAATAAACGTGGCATAGACAATTGCGCTGCGCACTTCGAGCGACGCCTGCAAAATCACATCGAATAACGGTTTGGGCGTGGCGCGTTTTCGATTTTCCCTCAAGCGCCGCAAAATATTTTCCACGTCAATAATCGCATCGTCCACCACGACGCCGATGGCGATGGCAAAGCCGCCGAGCGTGATCGTGTTCAACGACGCACCGAAACGGTTCAAGACAATCACGGCTGCGAGTAGCGAAAGCGGAATAGACACAAACGAAATAAACGCCGTTCGCAGATCGAGCAGGAAAAGAAACAGGACCGCGACGACCAACAATCCGCCGATCAGCAACGAGACATTTATGTTTTTCAGGGAAGTTTCGATGAACGTTGCGGGACGAAACAACTTCGGCTGAATCACAATTTTTTCGCGGGCGAAAACCGGCTTCATTTCATCCAGCGCAGCTTCGACCGCCCGCGTCACTTCCAGGGTGTTCGCGCCGAACTGGCTGTTCACGAGCAGAATCAAGCCGCGTTGCCCGGCGATCTGCGCGTCACCCAGTTTTGGTTCCGCGCCATTTACCACGTCGGCCACATCTTTCAAACGAATGCTCTGGCCGTTGTGATGCGCCACCACGCTTTCGCCGATTTGTTCCGGCGTGAACGATTGTCCTTCGCTGCGAATCGTGATGCGTTGGTTGCGATTTTCGACAAAGCCCGCGCCGCGAACGCCCGTGGATTTTTGCGCCGCCATCAAAACTTCATCGAGCGACAAACCAAAATTTTGCAAACGTTCCGGGCGAACTTGAATTTGAATCTGGCGAATCTCACCGCCAAAAGTATCGAGCTTCGCCACGCCCGGCACGCCGAGCAAACGCGGGCGCAACGTCCAGTCGGCAAACGTGCGCAACTCCATCGCCGTGCGGTTGCTGGAGGTCAGGCCGAGCGCGAGGATCAAGCTGGTCGAAGAAGTGAGCGATCCCATTTTCGGCGCGTCCACTCCTTGCGGCAAATGGCTCGCGACCTCGACCAAACGTTCGCTCGTCATTTGGCGCGCGCGAAAAATATCGGTTTTGTCCGTGAACACGACCGTGATGGCGGAAAGCCCCTGGATGGATTGCGAGCGAATCGCGACGAGATCGGGCGAGCCGTTTAATTCCGTTTCAATCGGGCGAGTGACAAGCTGTTCCACTTGCTCGGCAGAAAGTCCCGGCGCTTCCGTTTGAATGACAATTTGCGGCGGCGCGAATTCTGGAAAAACGTCGAGCTTCGTCCGGCTCGAAACATAAAGTCCATACCCGATGACGACGCAAGCAAGCGCAATGACGACTCCGCGAAACCGCAGCGAAAATTGAACAATGTTTTTAAGCATGGCTCGATTTAATCGCCCGTCCGCAATTGTGATTTACCTTCCTCGGAAAGAAGCATTTGCGCGCCGTTCACTACGATTTCGTTCTTAGGCGAAAGTCCTGAGACCAGCCAGCCGTTTTCAGTGGCAAATTTCAAATCTATCGCGCGCCGCACAAAATTTTTGGCATCTGTTCTCACGAAAATCCACGGCTTCCCTTCGTGATAAACAATCGCCGAGGCGGGAATAACGTAACCTTGCGTCGGCACGCCGTTTTGAAGGGATCCCGTGACCAACGCTCCCGGCGCAAGTGTGTTGGATTTGCCGTCCGTCAGAAAAATGAAAGCCGAACCTTGAGTTTGTTCATCGACTTTCGGCGCGAGCTCCAAAAATTGCGCGGGTAAATTTTCTTTTCCGCTGAGTGAAGCGATAAGAGCCGACGTGGGAACCGCCGATAATTTTTCGCCCGGCGGAAGCTCCAGTCGAATCAACAATTGTTCGAGCGAGACGAGCGTTCCGGCAAATTGTGCGAGATCTTTACGATCCGAAATGGTTTTTCCCCAGGCGAGTTGAAATTTCATTTGCGCCGCTTGCGTGGCTAATCCGTCGCGGCGCGCCGCCGCTTCGCCCGCCTGCAACGATTTAGCGGACACGTTTTCTGCAAGATTTTTTACGCGCTCCAATTCCTGCCTGGACGTTCCAGCGGTGACACGGGTTGATTCAACTTCCGTCATCATTTCGACGAGGTTGGACGGATCGAGCACTCGCCCATAGACTCTTATTTCCTGCGTCGCATTCGTGGCGATAAGCGGTGCGGTTTTGATCTGAATGCGCTGCTGCGCCTCGGCGTCCAGCGTGAGGATGGTTTCGCCTTTTTCATTCTTCGCAATTTTTGATTCGGCAACGACGGGCGCTTCGCGGTGTTTTTCCGCGTCTCGTTCTTTGCTCATTTCGCGATAAGCGAAAATCAATCCGCCCACGACAATCGCGGCGAAAAGCAGGGTTATTAAAATTTTTGGTTTCACGGGTTGTTTCTTTCTTCAGCGCGCGGATCCTTGGAAAATTCAACGCCATCGAGCGGACGTTGCAATGCGTTTTCCAAATCGCCGAGCGCTTGTTGCACTTTGAGGGAGGCGTCAAATTTTTGCAGTTCGATGGCAGCGCGTTCGAGGTCCGAGTTCAACAATTCAGGCCGGGCAATTTCCCCGGCCTTAACTTGCGATTCGAGAGAGGAGCGCTGTTTTTCCTGAGCGGCGGTGAGGCTTTCGGCAACTTTCAATTGGGCTTGCGCGCCGGAATAATTCACTGCGGCGCGATCCACTTCCGCAATCACCTTTGCCTGAAGCGTTAGAAAACGCGCGGCGGTTTCGGCGCGACGCGCTTTGGCATCGGCAATGCCGCCTTGATTGCGATTCAAAACGGGTAACTCAGCGGTCAGACCGAGCGACCATTTGTTTTCGCCTTGGTCAAATTGATAACCAGTGCCGAGGTGAACGTCGGGATATTGTCGGGCGATTTCCAATTGCAACGTGGATTCGCTCGCGGCGTATTCGGACAAAAGGCTGAGAACATCGCCGCGATTTTGCAGCGCGGCGCGGCGCAACTCAGGCGCGGTCAATGGGAATTCCGCGGCGTTAAAATCAAAAACCAGTTTTAGATTTTTTATCGCTTCGACCGGAATTCCGATTGCGGCAGCCACGCGCGTTCGGCTCTCGGCCAGGCGATTCTGCGAATCAGCGAGATCGAACTGCGCACGCGCCCCGGCAATTCGCGCGGTGGTGATTTCAAATTGGGAAATTGCGCCCGCTTTTTGTTGAGCTTCGAGCGACGAGATGATTTGCGCCTGAATAGTTTTCTGGTTTTGCAGCAAGGCGATTCTTTTTTCAGCAGTGGCATAATCAACTAAAGCATTCCGCAAGTCGGTTCGCACCTGCCACGCCGCAGTGTGGATATTCCATCGGGCAGCGTCGGAAAGATGGTGAGATTTGGCAATGCGATAGCCGCGTTTGCCAGCAGTTTCCAACGGCCAATCAAAATTTAATCCATAAATCCAAGGCGAGACTCCGCTGGCTGCATTGAAATTATATTCGGGCGTAACACCGACCGTTGGATTCGGTCGGGCTGCGGCAGAAACGGCTCCAGCTTGAGTGATGTTGAGTTGAGCACGGGCCACATCAAGTGCGGGATGAAAATAAAATGCGGCCAGCGAAAGCTCTGGAAAATTCCATGAGTCATGCGGCTGATTGGAAAAATCGCGATGCAAGTTTTGCTCAAAGAAATGTTTCAGCCCGGAAGATTCGAGCGAACGGTTTTCAAAATTCTGGACCAATTTTTCCAGAGGAAGCGGTTCTGGCTTGTAGGTAGCGCAACCGGCGAGAAGTGTCGCGCCTGCCAATCCCGCAACTATTGTAAACCAGCTAAACATTTTGATGGACTGATAATTTATAGCGCAGAGAGCGCTGGCAAGGTTGGAAGTGGTTAATTCTTTGTCATTCGCGAAAGAAAATTGCAAACTGGGGCGCATCTTGATGGGCAAGCGACGAGAATTTCGTTTGGAGTTCCGCCTTCAGGCGTTTGGGTTTGACAAACCTGCGCCCGAGCCGCCTGAAGGCGGAACTCTAAACGGTGGTGGTGTCAAGTTGCGCCGCGCAAACTGACGATTGGAAATTAGGGATTGCCGATTGTGGAATTCCGTTTTCAATTCGGCATCGTAATTTGTAAATAGAAATCAATTATGCCAAATCCCTGGACTGGAAAAGGAAATCCCTACACACGCAAAGAAGTTGTCGAACGCCTGCGCGCCACCTTGAAAAAGGGCCAGCCGATTATCGCGGCAGGTGCCGGAACTGGCATCAGCGCAAAGTTTATCGAGAAGGGTGGGGGAGATTTGATCATCATTTATAATTCGGGGCGTTTTCGCATGGCGGGTCACGGCTCGACCGCAGGGTTGATGTCCTACGGCGACGCCAATGCCATCGCCATGGAGATTGGCGAGTATGAAGTCTTGCCTATCGTTGAAGAAATTCCGGTCATCTGCGGCGTGCACGCGACCGATCCGCGACGGCGTATGTGGCACTGGCTGTTGCAGGTCAAAGAAATGGGATTCAGCGGCGTGAATAATTTTCCAACGCACTGCATCGTCGACGGACATTTTCGACAAGTGCTGGAAGAAACTGGGATGAGCGTGAAAAAAGAATTCGAGATGGTTGCGCTGGCCCGCAAAATGGATTTGTTCAGCATCGTTTACGTGGCAACCGCCGAAGAAGCCAAAGCGATGGCGCAGGCCGGAGCGGATGCGATCATCGCGCATGTCGGCACAACGATTGGCGGATCAATCGGTGTGAAAGGCGCTGTCGTTTCAATGGATGCAGCCGTGAAACAAACTCAATCAATTATCGAAGGCGCAAAAAAAGTTCGCAAGGACATCATTTTCCTTTCGCACGGGGGACCGATTAGCACGCCAGAAGATGCCGCCTACATCAATGAGCATACCGATTGCGTTGGCTTCGTCGGCGCGTCAAGTCTGGAGCGGTTGGCCGTGGAAAATTCTCTCACCGATTTGACGAAGAAGTTTAAAAAAATTCCCGTGCAGAAAAGTGCGTTGGCTGCTTTCAAGAGACGTTAGGGCAAATTTTCGTGAGCAATCCATCCCCGAACAAAGTTGCGACCGAAACCGCCGAGAAAATTCTTGCGGCGATTTACGGTGAAGACTTGAAAGGTTGCTCCGTGCGATTGGAAACCATTGCGGCAATCGTTCAGGAAGGGATCGGCGCAGAAGTCACCAGCCATCGAATTCTAAATGACGCCCTGATCGGCGCGTTGCGACAAATTCAAACGGTCTCGACGCCGCCGAGCAAAGACGAAGTGGAATCCTTGGAAGCCGTGGTAAAAGTTTTGAGCGAACGCGCCGATGCCATCCATCACGTCACCACGAAGATTTTGGAGGCCTGGGAAAAAGCAAAAGAACAGATCTGATTTATTCTGTTATTTTTGCCGTGCCAAAATTTGTTGAAGTTCCGCGATGGCTGCCAAATCCTTGGGACGACCTGCGGCACGTTTGAGAACGATTAACTTTTCCAGGTTAAGAAAAAGAAAACGCACGCCGAATCCTTTGACGACCTGAGTGTGGGGCAGCAAATTCGCGTACCTTCCGCCGCTTATGGAGTCATATAGTTCCGCGCGGAGAGAGTGAGAAGGGCAGCTTTTATGGCAGGATCAAAGTCCGAATCATCTTGATAAAAAAAGCCCGGCTTGCTGCTGAAAGAATGAAGATAAAACATTTTTTCAAATTTTATCCAACGAGATGACCCATCCATAAATACCTGGTTGCCTCCATCGGGAACTTTATTATTTTTTGGATGAGGCGGAAGATTTAAATAGGTGCTGCCACGACTCATATCCACCACGGACCAATTAGCGGTAGCCCGGAGATTTGCATCGGCTGCCAAAGTCCACGTTCCCTTAGAGGTGCTGGCTTTAATTGGGCTGCGACTGGGAACGCCCGGAGAGCCATTAACCGAATTTATCCAATTGGTAATTCCGCCATAATACTGGTAGCTCACAATCCATTGGTTCAAAGGGGGAATCTCGTACCGGGGAAGACCGGGCCTGTTTGGACACGTCCACACCGACGGCGCGTTGCTCCGCACAATTAATCCGAGGTCGGTTGAGTTTGTTTGCTCCGGCGGATTCAAAGCGATGGTGACAAACTGACCGCCGGCATATCGGGCGGGCAAAAGAACATCTCGATTATCACCCGCATAAATCGTCATTCCGATTCCAATTTGTTTAAGATTGCTCAAGCATTGGATTCGTTTGGCTTCTCTTTCGCCTTAGCCAACGCTGGCAATAGCAGACCCGCTAGGATTGCGATGATGGCGATGACCACCAGTAACTCGATCAAAGTAAAACCCCAAATGGTTTTCCTTCGTTTCAAAGATAGAATCCGTATCATAATTTTCTATTACGGGCTGGTCACTCGATAAAATGTTTGATTTGCGCTTGTGGGATATTCGGCAATCACTATCGGTCCGCGGGTCTCAACGATGCCACCACTGGTTGGGGTTGACCACACGCCTGATCCTAAATCGGTTTGTTCAGTAATCGAGACAACTTGTCCTGGAAATTGAGTCTCAATGGTGAGACGCAGATTACCATTAATGATCTCTGCCGCCGCAATTTTTATGAATGGATTGGCTACGAGGCGAAGTGCGTTCACAAATACACTGATGCCTGCGCCGCCGTTCTTGCGTCCTTCGATTTGCAATTTGCCACTGGAACTTGAGGTGAGCAAAGCACCGAAAGTATCCATATAATCCTTGGTGGGCGGGAGCGTGCCATCCCATGAGTAGCCGGTGATGATAGGATTTGTGGATCCTGACGCTGTTTCAATCCAGTCAGACACACGGGCTCCAAAATTGTCACGGTCCCACGACCAGACAGTAAGCCCAAAGGCAGTATTTGGTGCCAAACGTTCAATCAAGATTTTGGCGCCAGTCCCGTCAGTGGCACTGGTGGAATAAATAAAATCATTATAAATCTGCGCTTGAGTAAAGTCCGGCGGATTATTGACGGGGGTGGTCCGTAAGCGGTCACTAAAGGCGGTTGAACCGATTGCTGAAAGGGTCACTCCCACGCTGCCAAAATTAGATGGATTTGAGGCGAGTGTCATCCGCGAAAACCCAGGTTGCACGTTTGTAGTTGTGCCCAGATCGAAGTCCAATGCCAACACGGTCCCATTCGTGGCGGGCGTGTAAGAAATAACGGTCAATTGCACGGTAGCACTGTTAGTAGTCCCGGCGACATTTGTGATCGTTACGAAGTAATTACCCGCATCGCTGGCCTGAACGTTATTCAGAACTAAAATGCTATTGGTCGCAGTGGAATTGATCGCGCTGGAAATGGATGAACCGTTTTTGTTCCATTGATAACTTAACGGACTGGTTCCGCTGGCTTGGACGGAAAACGACACGTTATCGCCCACGAATATCCCGTTTGTCTTGCTCACTGGCTGCATGATGATAGATGGGGGAATGGCGGCTACTGGAGCGGGAACGCCGTTGGTGCGAATGCTTCCGATTTCACTGATGGAAAGCGCTCGGTTCCAAAGAGCAATTTCATCGATGGCGCCTGCGAAAAAGTTAACAGGCGCAAATGGATTTCCCCTCAAAATTCCCGCCGCCGTAGTGGTGTTCAAAGTCAAAGCGCCACGCACATAAGAAAAATCCGTCTCATCCTGCACGCCATCGACGTAAAGTTTTCCCTGCCCATTACTATCCACCCAAACGATGTGATGCCAGGCATCATCAAAAACAACCCGGGTGGACCTCCGACCATTAACCAATGGAGAATTGGCATCGTTACGGACGAACATCGACGCTACTCCGGTCGTCCCGGCGGTATCGGTTGCAATGGAAAATAATGGGTTGTTTGAGTTGGTGGATGCTTCAGAAAAAACGCGTGCGGCTGATCCCGTTTGGCCTCCAATACCATTAGTTCCATTTCCCTTGACCCAAAGTGATACGCTATAATTAGTGTTATTGTAAATCGGCAGGCCTCCTACTCGGGTCGAATACTGGCCCAGCCCATCAAACGCCAAGGCGTTTCCAAACTGACCTGGGACAATGTTATTGCCGTCAAACGTCGTAGATGAATTAGTGGTTTTCAGTAACATGTCATTCTGACTGTAAAGATCGGGAGTTGTAAGCGAGGCGTTGGTTACGTTTTCAAACGGCCAATAATTCAACAGGCCGTTGACCACGTTGATGGCGGGATCGGCCAGAACTGTTAATAAAGAATTAGTCGCTGTTGTGCCACCGGGGTTGGTGACTTCTGCAGTGAAAATGGCACCGGAATCATTTGTGGTGACATGAAACAGCGTATAGGTCTGGTTGGTGGCATCGGGCACGATCACGCCGTCCCGCTTCCATTGGTAAGTGAACGGGCGTACTCCGTAGGGCGCTGCGAGGACGAATCGGGCGTGATCCCCAACGCTGAGGGTTGGATTTAAGGGAGAGATCGAAACAGTAGGAGGGAGCAACGGAACCGGCGTAGGGATGCTATTCGTTTTCACCGCTTGAATTTCTGCCTGCGTCAAAGCCCGTTCCCATGTCGCGACATCATCCACTGCTCCCACAAAGAAACCAGCGGTTGTGGTGCGAACCAGTGCGCCAATCGAGGTGGTATTAAGTGCGGGATTTCCTACGGTATACGTGTAAACGTAGCTGGAATCGAGGTTGCCATCGACATAAAGTTTGGCAGAACCCCTTTCATCGACCCATGCGATGTGATGCCAGGTTCCGTCCAGAACAGGAGAAACTGACTTGACGTGGTTGAGCAGAATCGTTCCACCCGTCGTGCGCAGAAAAATATCCAGCTTGTTGGAAAAAGTCGTGCTGGCCCCGGTTTTCGTTTGAATGGCAAAGAAAGGATTGGCGTTCGTGGTATTCCCATGAGTAAAAATATATTTGTCGGCCTGGTTTTGCGCGCCATTTACCCACAACGCGATGGTATAATTTCCAGCGCCCCAAATCGGCAACCCGCTGTCTGAGTTGGAAATGCTGTGAGTCACACTAAGGTATTGCGAGGAGCCGTTGAAGACAAAAGCATTGCTTACCTGCCCCCCAGCGGTAGTCGTTGCCCCTCCAAAAATGTTGAGATGATTTGTAAAAGATACGTCCGGCGTGAAACCACCGCTATCAACATCCAGCGGCCAATATGAGACCAAACCGACATGAATATCTGCTGCGGACACCGAATTAGTGTGAGCAAACAAGCCAAGAAACGCACAAAAACAAGCGATAATTTTTTTCATAAATATTCGAGAGATGAGAGGATTGTATCAAAGGAATTTGGTTGGGCAATGTTGAATTTTAATTCTCGCCCCATTTTTTGCGTTGCGGGGCGGATGCGCTAATCCAGCTTAAGACTATAC
>JBDSYB010000161.1:0-9503 GCA_039925885.1 Verrucomicrobiota bacterium | reverse complement strand
GCGCGGATCGACGCGGATTTTTCTTTTGGCTCTCTATTAATAATCCGCGTCGATCCGCGCTGTTTCCGCGTCGCGCAGCGCCGCGTCCTATTCTCAGACCGCTTGTCAAGCGAAAACATCGGTCAGCAAATCGTCGGTCGTCGGCTGCGGCGCGGCCTGCGCGATGGGAATGGCTGCTTCAATTTGCGCCACTACGCGCGCGCCGATGGCTTCGATGTCGTCTTCGCTCATATCGCCGCGCCCCAAAAGCATCTGCGCGCAGCGGTCGAGCGGGTCGCGCTCCGACCATTCCGCGCGTTCTTCTTTGGGCTGATAGTGGCATGGGTCGCGGCGTGAATGACCCGTGCGACGATAGGTCAACAGTTCCAGCAAAACCGGCCCGCTGCCCGCGCGACATTCCGCGACGGCGCGCTGTGTCGCTTCATAAACCGCGAGAACATCGTTGCCGTCCACCGTTTCGCCGCGAAAACCGTAGCTCGCGGCGCGGTCGGAAACGCGCACGTTTTTCATCACCTTGTCAATGCGCGTCGAAGCGCCGTACAGATTGTTCTCGCAGACGAAAACAACCGGCAAATTCCAGATGGCGGCCATGTTGACGCCTTCGTGGAAAGCGCCTTCGGCTATCGCGCCGTCACCGAAAAAGCAGGCCGCGACCTGACTGGTTTTCTGCATTTTGTAGGCGAGCGCCATGCCCGCCGCCAGGGGGACGCCGCCCGCGACAATGGCGATGGCCGGCACCATGCCTTTGCTCATATTGCCCATGTGCATCGAGCCGCCTTTGCCTTTGCAGCAGCCGGTGCTTGCGCCAAATAATTCGTCCAACATTTCCTGCGCGCTCAATCCTTTGGCGAGCGCGTGACCGTGACCGCGAAAAGTCGAGGTGATAAAATCATCCGCGTTCAACGCCGCGCACACGCCGGTGGCGGTGGCTTCCTGGCCTTGGCACTGATGAATCGTGCCGGGCATCGTGCCTTCCAAAAACAGGAACTTTACCCGCTCTTCAAATTCGCGGATGAGCACCAACTTTTCGTAAATGCCCAAAAGAAAACCACTCTTGTAATTCGTGGAGTCGCCGGAGTTTTTTTTGATATTAACGGTATTCATAATTTTTCAATCTCGGTCACAAGCGCGCCTAAAAAATCCGCAGCGTATTTGCCGCTCACAATTCGATGATCCACTGACAAGGTTAGGTTCACGCGCTGCTCCACCGCGAAGCCTTCGCCGCGCGCCACCACGACCGGATGAATTTTTCCAATAGCGAGGATCGCCGCTTCTGGCGGATTGATGATTGCGGTGAAGGTCTCGACATTTGAGCCGCCGAGGTTGGTGATTGTGAGCAAGCCGGGCTGATTCTTGCGGCTGCCCGGCTCGTTGCGTCGCAGCGCATCTGCCGCCGCGCGAATCTCCTTGGAAATTTCTTCAACAGTTTTTTGCGCCGCCATTTCGACGGGCATCACATACAAGTCACCCTCGATGTCCGCCGCCACGCCAATCGCCGTGGTGTTCGCGGGCAACAAAGTGTCGTTTTCAAAACGACAAGTCAGTTGCTCGAACTTCGGCAAAACGCGGCTGGCGGCATAAACGAAGAACGCATCCCAAACGAGTTTCTCCGGCAACGCAGCACTGCGGCGGGCGATCATCGCTCCTGCATTGGCGGAAGTCTGAAGATAAAAATGCGGAATGGTCTGCTTGCTTTGTTGCAAGCGACGGCCAGCCGCTCGACGCGCGACGCTCAACGGAGTTCCGCCAACTGTCGTCGAAGCGGGAACCGACGTTGTCGGTTGCGCCGCAGCTTCACGATTGCGGGCAAACATTCCTCCGCTCTTTTTTGGTGCGGATGTGTGCAAACTGGAAACGGGTGCGGTTGGCGCAGCAATCGGTGCAACTGGTTTTTTTGGCGCAGCAGCTTCCGCAGTTTCAATGATCGCGATAATATCTCCATCGGACACCGAATCGCCCGGCTTAAAGCGAGTTTCCCGCAAAATTCCCGTGGCGGTGCTTTCCACTTCCATTGCCGCTTTGTCGGTTTCGACTTCCAACAACATCTGCCCGCGCTGGATAGATGCTCCTGGTGCCACCAGCCACTTGATCAGCGTCATCGCCGAACCGGTGGTGGCGAGGTCGGGCATTTTCATTTCGAAATTCATTTTTTTAGGAGCGCAGGCGTCCCGCCTGCAAGTAGTTGAATCAGATAAAATAGAAACACGCAGGCAGGATGCGTGCGCTCCGATGCGCTCCGATCCTCCGTGGTTTCAACTGTTCTTTTCGTTTCATGCGTTCACGCCTTTCCGCAGCAACCAAGCAATTCGATGCGCTCCAACACGGCGTCGCGCACTGCCAACCGGCCCGCGACCATCACATCATTCTCGCCTCCCAAGCCGTATAATTCGTGCGGATTGATTTCATCCTTGCCGAGCGCCGAGCGCACCGCCGCCAGATAACGTTGCTTCAAATACGTTCCGTAGTTGACCTTCACCACGCCCAGCTTGATGGCTTGCTGAATACTTTCTTTGCTAATCCCCGACCCGCCATGCAACACCAGCGGAACTTCAGGAATTCGTCGGTGAATTTTTTGCAGCCCGCACAAATCGAGTTCCTGCTGGCCGCGCACCATGATATGAACATTGCCCACGCTGACTGCCAGGAGATCAACTCCCGTTTCCTGAATAAAACGCGCCGCCATTTCAGGATCGGTCACATGCCCATTCGCCGCGACCTTGCCCGACGCACCGCACGGTAGTTCGCCGATCTCCGCCTCGACCGCCGCACCGCAGCGATGAGCATGGGTCGTGATTATTTTAACGCGCCGCGTGTAATCTTCGTGACTCGCCGCTGGGTCAGCCGGCATCACCAGATTAAAACCCGCCGTGGCCGCAGCAGTCACCCAGTCGTCCAGCGGACATTCATTGAAAATCAATCCGCAAGGCACGGTGGCCGTCTCCGCCGCCACGCGCCCCAGTTGTGCATACCATTGCAAGCGCTCTTCCGCCCGACGCTCCTTGCGACTGAGAAATTCCCCGTTGAATCCGATGATGATCGGTGAGCGCGTGGTCTCGGCTGCATCCAGAACGCCCTGCAAAGATTCCAGATTCCAACTTTCAAAATAGCCGAGGGCGTAAGACCCGGCGCGAGCGGCCTGAACGAGTTGCGAAATGGGTGTTAATGACATGCGAATTTTGCCGATAACTCTCTAATGAATATGCTTCATTAAGAGTTATTGTTAATGACCTTTGTTCGCTATGGCAAAAAGAATCAAGCCGCTATACGTCGTTAATTGTGAGGAAAATTTGCGCTCGTCAGAATTTTTACTGGAAAATCTGTATCCGCGACACGACAATAAATGGATTCATTATGCGCCGATTTCCCGGAATATTTTTGTTCCTGCTGACCCTGACAGTTTTGGGCGCTGGCCTGCTTTCGAGCATCGCGGCTCAGAAAACCGACGCGGCTGGTTCGCCTTACGATTACGCCGCCGCCCGGACCAACTGGGCTTTTCAAACTCCAAAAAATCCCGCTGTTCCAAAGGTTAAAAATAAAAACTGGCCGCAATCTCCCATCGACAATTTTATTTTGGCGAAGCTTGAAGAAAAGAAACTCAATCCCGCTGGAGATACCTCAAAGCAAACATTGATTCGCCGCGTCACGTTCGACCTCGTCGGTCTGCCCCCGACGCCGGAGGAGATTGAAAATTTTCTGGCGGATAAATCAACCAACGCGTTGGCGAAGGTTGTGGATCGTCTGCTGGCGTCGTCGCATTATGGCGAGCGCTGGGGTCGGCACTGGCTCGATGTCGCGCACTACGCGGACACTTCGGGGTGTAACTCGGATTATCCCATTCCTGCCGCGCACAAATATCGCGACTACGTCATCGCTTCGTTCAACCGAGACAAGCCTTACGACGAATTTGTCCGCGAACAAATCGCGGGCGATCTTTTACCGGCGGCGACGGATGAAAAACATTTTGAACAAATCATCGCCACGGGTTATCTCGCCATTTCGCGGCGGTTCAGTTCGGGCAAGGATGAATTTCATCTGACCATCGAGGACACGATTGACACCGTCGGCAAAGGCATTCTCGGCTTAAGCGTGAGTTGCGCGCGTTGTCACGATCACAAATTTGATCCGATTCCGACGAAGGATTATTACGCGCTCTACGGAATTTTTGAGAGCACGCGTTATGCGTTTCCCGGCGCAGAAGTTTTCTGGCATCCCAAGGATTTCGTGCCGCTGGTGAAGGGCGCGCCCGCTGAGGAACTCGTGAAATATCAGACCGCGCTCGCGGCGTTGGATGATCAAATTTTTGAATGGAACAATAAATTGCGCCCGCTCGAAGCTGTCGACAAGGATGGCAAAAAAAATGAAGAACACGCAAAACTTTCTGCGGCGGTAGCTGAGGCGACGGAGAAGATGAAAAAACTGGAAGCCAATCCAGTTGCCGTTCCGGTGGCCTACGCGGTGGGAGAAACGAAATCTGCCGATGCGAAAATCCAAAAGAAGGGCGACCCGAAAAATTTAGGCGAAATTGTGCCGCGCGGATTTTTGCAAGTGCTCGGCGGACAAACTTTGCCGACGCAAGAAAAAGGGAGCGGACGTTTGGAACTCGCCCAATGGTTGACGGATCCGAAAAATCCGCTGACAGCGCGCGTGATGGTCAATCGCATCTGGCAACATCATTTTGGTCGCGGCCTCGTGGCGACGCCCAACGATTTTGGCAAACGCGGCACAGCGCCCACGCATCCTGAGTTGCTGGATTTTCTCGCGACGAAATTTGTGGAAAGCGGCTGGTCGGTGAAGGCGATGCACAAACTGATGGTGCTTTCGCGCGCGTATCAAATGTCGAGTGAGGACAATTTAAAAAACGCGGCGCGGGATGTGAACAACGATTGGCTGTGGCACTTCAACCCGCGACGATTGGACGCCGAAGAAATTCGCGACGCGATGCTGGTTGTGAGCGGAACGCTCGACGAAACTCCGGCTGGTCCGCATCCATTTCCACCAGAGAAGGAATGGCGCTACACGCAGCACACGCCGTTTCTGGCGGTTTATCCAACGCACAAACGCAGCGTTTATCTTATGCAGCAACGCATCAAGAAGCATCCATTTCTCGAAACGTTCGATGGCGCGGACACGAACGGAACGGTCGGCGAACGACCCGTCAGCACGACGGCGTTGCAGGCATTGTTTATGATGAACGATCCTTTCGCGCACGAGCAGGCAGAGAAATTTGCCGCGCGTCTCGCTGGAATTTTGCCAACGAAATCCGCGCAAATTGAGGGCGCGTATCGGTTGGCTTTTGGTCGGACGCCCACGCCGGATGAAATTCGCAGCGCCGAAATTTTCGTGCAACAATGTGAGGAACAATTAGCCGCCGCAAAAAATGTAACCGCCGAGCAACGGCCACGCGCAGCACTGGCGAGTTATTGCCGCGTGCTGTTGAGCAGCAGCGAGTTTATGTTTGTGGATTGAAATGAAAAATATGAACCAAAGCTGTTTTAATTTTTCGCGCCGCCAAATGATTCGCTCGCTGGTGAGCGGTTCGCTGGTGTTGCCGGGAATTATTTCCCAGCTTCTCGCCGACGAAGCGCGTCAGGCCGCCAATCCACTTGCGTCGCGCGCGCCGCATTTTCCCGGCACGGCCAAGCGCGTTATTTTTCTCTACATGAGCGGCGGCGTGTCGCACATGGATTCTTTTGATCCTAAACCAAAATTATTTTCTGACGCGGGCAAACCTGCGCCGAATGATGTCAAAGAAATTTACGGCGCAAAATATTTGCCGTCGTTGTGGAACTTCAAACCCGGCGGAAAATGCGGCACGGAAGTGAGCGATTTATTTCCACACGTTCGCGAGTGCATGGATGACATTTGTCTAATTCGGTCCATGCACGGCGATCACATGGAGCATTTTCAGGCCACGCTCGGAATTCATACCGGCTCGGTCACAGTGCCGCGACCAAGCCTTGGCTCGTGGGTGAGTTACGGTCTCGGCACGGAGAATAATAATTTGCCTTCGTTCGTCGTGCTCGCGCCGAACATGCCGTATGCGGGCGGTCAGGTGTGGAGTTCGGATTTTCTTCCCGCGAGCCATCAAGGAACTCGCGTGATGAGCGGTGCCGATCCTGTTCCCGATTTAACCCGTCGCTCGCCGTCCGAAAAAATTCAGGAACTGGAAATGGATTTACTCGCGCGTTTCAATCGCAAACATCAACAGCCGCGCATGGCCAATCCAGCGCTGGCCGGGCGCATCAAATCTTTTGAAACCGCGTTCGGTATGCAAATGGAAATGCCCGACGTGCTCGATTTCTCGAAGGAAACCGACGCCACGTTGAACCTTTACGGTCTGGAACGCGGCAGCACGAAGGGGTTTGCTTGGCAATGTCTCGTGGCGCGGCGCATGGCCGAACGCGGCGTGCGCTTCATCGAATTGATTGACGTCGGTTCGCACGCCAACTGGGATTCGCACGGCGACATGAAGGAACACGCTGCGTTGGCGAAAAATGTGGACCAGCCGATTGCCGGGTTGCTGATGGATTTGAAATCACGCGGCATGTTGGACGACACACTTGTCGTTTGGACGACGGAATTTGGGCGCACTCCTTTTTCGGTTAATCCGAAAGGCCGCGATCATCATCCGGCGGCATTTTCGTCGTGGATGGCGGGCGGCGGAGTGAAGGGCGGAATCGTTTACGGCAAAACCGATGAACACGGCGGCACTGTGGTGGAAAACGGAGTGCATGTTCACGATTTTCACGCGACGATTCTTCACCTGCTCGGTTTCGATCACGAGAAACTGACGTTCCGCCACGGTGGTCGTGATTTTCGGCTCACGGATGTTTCTGGCAACGTCGTGAAAGCGGTAATGGCCTAAGCTGTCGCGTCTCCTACCGCGCGTTAGTTGTAACTCTGGGTAATAGTGGTGTGATCTCCCGCATAAATAAGCCGTCAGTTTTTTGGCTGACGGCTCAATCTGGAAACCAAAGCTCGATCAGGGTTCAGCAACAATTTTTGCGCGCTCCAGGTGATAGGCTTGGGGAGTTATTTCATCCGCGCGATATTTTCTCAGCAACTCTGCCAGGCGTCCTTCTTTCGTGCTCATGTCCGGCGTCGGCGTATTAACCACGGGTCTCTTGGACTGTTTGGTGGAACTGCTAACAGTCGGCGGCGGAGTTGTTTTTGTAAAGGACTTCTCGGAATTTTGTGGAGTCGTTTTTTCCGCCGCGACACTCACTGCGGTGGTGACCGCTGAACTTTGTTGGGCTGACGGCGAATTTTTTTGGCGCGCTTGCATTTTTTTGTTCAGAGCCTCTTCCTTGGCCTTGATTTCGGCTTCGATACGCCGGACGCGTTTTTCAGACTCAGCCCGTTCTTTTGCGGCAGCCAACTGGGCAGCCTCTTTTCTCTTTCCTTCTTTGGCAGCTCGCTTTGCAGATTCTTCTCTTTCCCTAGTCGCTGCCGATTGAGCGGCGACCCTTCTTTTTTCTTCTGTCTCAGATGGTTGAGTTCGCGGTTGGGCGACAATGGCGGGAGTTTTTGGGGCGACCGAAGGCGCGGGCGGCACGGAGGGATGATTTGGTTTTGCCACAACCACGGGTGGGCGTGAAATTGCGGGAGTAGAGGGCGTCTGTCGGTCAAGCTCCGCCTGTTTTTTGCGCAAAGTCTCGGTCAGGAGGTTTTCTTCCGCAGAGTCGCTTCGGATCGGGGCGGGGCGCTTAATCTCAGTCGCAGTCGCGGGTCTTTCAACAGAGCGCGCCGAGGTTTTTCGATCTTTTTTCATTTGTTCCGCCTGCCTTTTTGTCATCAGTGCCTCATCCTTGGCTTTAGCCTCTGCTTCCCTGCGACGAGTTCGGGCCTCGGATTTTTCACGTTCTTTTGCAGCCAACTCGGCAGAGGCCTTTCTTTTTTCTTCCTTGGCTCTGTTCTCGGCTTCGATGCGGCGAGATTCTTTCTCAGATTTTTCGCGTTCTTTTGCCGCAGCCATTTGTTCAGCGGACTTTCGTTTTTCTTCTTTGGCTTTTGCCTCGGCTTCAATGCGGCGAGCGCGCTTCTCTGATTTTTCCCGCTCTTTTGCTGCGGCCTCCTGGGCGGCGATCCTTCTTTTCTCTTCTCTTGTCTGTTTTTTTCCCAACGCCTCAGTCACGCTTTTGTCGTCTCCAGAACCCGCTTGGACGTTTACTGAAGGACGAGTCGGTGTCGGCTGGGTAACAATTAGAGGTGGCGTAACTGGCGCTTGATTTCGTTGGGCCGGCGAAGCTTTTTCGGGCTGGATTGGATTGGTCGAATTTGCCCGCCCTTTTTCCTGCGCATCCAACTCCGCTTGTTTGCGGCGAAGAATCGCAGTCAATTCATCTTCATCAGTCTTGGTATTTTGGACCACAGAATTTTGCGCCAACTTCACGGGCGCGGACGGGTTGTGCCGAAAAAATTCCTTGGAATTTTTTGGGTCGGGAGAAGCCGTTTCTGAGAAAGCGTTGGCTAAACTGCAGCCGGCCAAAACAGAAATAATCGCTAACTTTTGGAGTCGCATGGCAAATTAGTAATTGAAAGCTTTAGAGGAATCAACAGCATTTCGAGCCAAGAAATCAACGGGGCAAGAAAACGAATTTCAACGAAAGCGTCCGCAAATTGTTTTTCCAGAAATCATAGATTGATGGGCCCGGTAATTTTACAATTTCCATTTTATCTATCAGCGGGAAATTGACGTTTCCATGCAGGAGAAAAAGGTATTTTCCAAAGTGAAGCAAAGACAATTTGGCGGACTTCCGAGCGCGTGATCTTTACGTGCCGCGAGGAATCAAGAGGGTTTTCCGCGCGCAATTTGTTCAAAGTGCGGATTCCGATCAGGATGGGCCAGGCGCAGGCAAGACGCAGTCGAATTTGGCCGCGCGGAATAAGATTCGTATAGTTCCACCCGGCGACCAAGTGCGCTTCGGCGCTATTCAAATAATGAGTGTAGATGGGCCGCAGCCTCGACTCCATTTCTGGCTGGAGAAGATCAATGGGTCTCAGCCCAAGTTCCGCCAGTTTTTCAGCCGGTAAATAACAGCGGCCCTGACGCAAGTCGCGCGGTAAATCGCGCAAAATGTTGACGAGTTGCAGGCCTTTACCGAAACGAATTCCGTTTTCGATTAAAAATTTATCGTCGAGACCATGGGGAAATAAATGAGTCCGACACATCTTCGTCCAGAATTCGCCGACACAACCGGCGACGCGATATGTGTAGTCGTCCAGTTCGGAATCGTTTTGAAGTGCAACGATAGATTTTTCATTCGCGGACGCGAAACGTTGCAAATCCAATTCCTGTCCGCTGATGATAATTTTTAAAACATCGCGAATTCGCATTTGATCTTCGCGAGAAAATTGCGCGAGAATTTTCAAAGCATCTTCGCAACGTTCGAGCAGAATTTTTTCCGCAGGCAAACTTTGTTGATTCGCCAGCTCGCCGAAATCGAGTGCGACGTTTGTCGTTCCCAAAATGCGTTCACGAAATTGGGCAAGATTTTTCAACC
>JBDSYB010000160.1:0-14208 GCA_039925885.1 Verrucomicrobiota bacterium | reverse complement strand
CGGCGTGCTCAAACCGATGCGCGTCGCAGTTGATGACGCATTTCACACCTTTGTTTTTTGCGTAATGCCAGAGCCGCCAATCCATGTCGAAACGATACGGCGATGCGTTGAGTTCGATCCATGTTCCAGTTTCAGCACATGCATCGATGACGGCGTGTTGATTTACTTTGTAAGGTTCGCGTTCGAGCAAAAGCCGTCCGGTCAAATGGCCGAGCATGTGGACCAACGGGTTTTCGGCGACGCGAATCAGGCGTTTGGTCGTCTCCGCTTCGCTCTGAGTAAAACCTTGGTGAATGCTCGCAACGACAACATCGAGTTCCGCGAGCAAATCATCTTCAAAATCTAATTTTCCTTCGTTTAAAATGTCCACCTCACTACCGGTGAGCAGACGAAAATTGCTGCCTTGATCAACCAGCTTTTGATTAACCGCGCGAATTTCCAGAAGCTGTTTTCGCAGACGCTCCGGCTGCAAACCGTTTGCCTGCGCGGAAGATTTTGAGTGGTCGGTGATCGCCCAATAAGCGCAGCCGAGTTCCTGCATTTGCGTGGCAATTTCTTCGATGGAATTTCGTCCGTCGCTCCAGTTGGAATGGTTGTGGAGCGAGCCTTTCAAATCCGTCCATTCGAGCAGACGCGGGAGATCGTGTTTTTCAGCCGCTTCAAATTCTCCGTGATCTTCGCGGAGTTCGGGTTCCACATACGCGAGATCGAGTCGCGCGAAAATCTCGTCTTCAGTTTTGCAGGCAACCAGCAAAGCCGGATCGCGCGTTTCGACATCCGATTTGAACAAGCCGTATTCGTTTAAACGCAAACCGCGTTGGATGGCGCGTTGTCGCATCACGATGTTGTGTTCTTTGCTGCCGGTAAAATAAGCGAGCGCGAACGGAAATTCCGCATCCGTCACCACCCGCAAATCCGCTTGAATGCCGCCTTCCAAAACGACGCTCGCTTTCGTGTCGCCTTTTGCGCTGACGTTCAAAATGCCGGGAAGCGTGGTAAAATATTCGATGATCGCCGCCGCATTTTTTGATGAAACCAGGAAATCAACATCGCCGACAATCTCCTTGAAGCGACGCAAACTTCCCGCCGTGCTGCAACGAATCACGTCAGGATGCGCGCGCAGATTTTCGAGAATCGGTTCCGCAACCACGAGCGCGTCGCTGATCAAATGCCGCGAAGCGTAAGTGCGCTTGAAAGTAATTCCTTCGCAGATTTTCTGTTGCGTTTTTTCGCCAAAGCCATCGAGCGCAGCGACTTTTCCTTCTTTGCACGCCGCCTCAAGTTCATCGAGGCTGGTGATGCCGAGCTTCTCGTAAAGTGCTTTGACTTTTTTTGGGCCGAGTCCCGGCACGCCTAACATTTCCATCAAACCGGGTGGCAGCGACGCTTTTAATTCCTCGTAATATTCGAGCCGACCCGTCGTAACGAGTTCGGTAATTTTTTTCTGAATCGCTTCGCCGATACCTTTGATTTCGCCGAGCCGTTCTTCGGCAACGATTTTTTCAAGCGGCTCGCTGATGCCTTCGAGCGTCCGGGCGACATTCAGGTAAGCGCGCGTCTTGAACGGATTTTCCCCCTTCAATTCCAGCAACGTCCCGATCTCGACAAGAATCTGCGCGACCTGATCTTTGTTCATGGGCAACAAAGTAAAACAATTTGGAAGTCAGGAAAGCGGGAAGTTTTCAACCTGCCGTGCGCAAGCACCCCGCCTGCAGCGATGCAGCGGATCCGTTGTTCTTTCTCCGTTCGCGGTATCGTCTGGTGAGTGAACTGGTAAACCACGTTGAAGCCCGGAGGGCTTTCGGAAATCAGCCGGGGATAACATCCCCGGAAAAAGCGTCAAATAAACATTGCACCCTGAAAGGGCGCGGGAACTCCCCACGAACAATGCCGATATTTGTGGTTGAACATCCATCGCCCCTCCGGGGCGAATATATTTTGGATCGGTAAACCGGGGATGTTATCCCCGGCTAATTTCCAGAAACCCTCGGTTCTAGCGTCAGCGACGGCGGGCTGGCGGCGTGACGAACGAAAATTTCAACCGTGTTCAAGTGGCCAGCGCCGCGAAATGTCCGGGCTTATATTTTTTCAAAGGACTGCGGAGCGCGTGACGCAAGGCCGCTTCCAATTGGGGATCGTTGTCCTCCTGCTCAACGAGTTCATACACGCGCAACGCCTCGCGGATGACCTCGTCTTGCGTCAAGTAACCGCCCCCCTTCATTTTCTGGCCGACGAATTTTTCCTGATGCGGGGTGAGCGAAACTTTCATGGCCGAAAGTTAAAGGTCGCTCCTCACAGTGTCAAAATTTAAGCGCGCGCTGACAATTCTCTGAATGCGCGACCTGATCTTTCCATGGCCACAAAGTAAAACAATTTGGAAGTCAGGAAAGCGGGAAGTTTTTCGCCCGGCGCTAATGACCGAGGGCTAGAGCGACGGCTGGCGCAAGCCATTTTTGGAACCGGAGCGTGTCCGAACCTCCGTGGAAGAAGATACAACCAGTCCGACCAACCTCTCTTCCAGGAAACTTCCAAAAAAACCCCCAACAAGAACCTCAAACCTACCTCTACTACCCTACTTCCTTATTCTACTTAAATAGTTTTCACACGAACTGGCGGATCACCGACCCCCGCGCCACTGGCTCCCGATTTGGAACTGAGACGTCATCGCGGGGTTCGCTGCATCCGCTTTGTTCGGCCATTCAGTGGTTCGCATATTTCTTTTGACCAGGCTCCACTTGTTGATTCACTTGAACGGCTTTCTTTTTGTTTCGAACCCTTACCGCGCATCAAGCCTCATCGCAACCAACGACTTCTCTTTGATTCCAAATCGCACCGACCATTCCTGGAAATAAGAGGGCCAACTTGTGAACGGAGAACAACCCTTGGCCTTCACCAGCCAACCATCAGCGATTTTGGTCGGGGCGCACGAATTCTGCTGTAGGATCTCAAGCAACTTGTCCTCGTCCATTCCCAGCGAAATCTTCCCCAACCAGGTAAAGTCATTCTTGGTCAGCCGCGCATACGGCACACCCCGGCGTGGCTTAGGGTCCAGCGCAATGTTAAGAGAGTCTAAAACCATGCCCCGCTCGGAATACTCGAAGGCATCCGCATAAATCACCCACGAAGTTCCCTTCACCCGCCAAAGCCGGGCCCCATTGGAGTGACCTCCAACCGCGACCTTCCCTTTGCCCAAGCGCGCCTCCAACTCCTCCATCGAGGAGTAGCCGACTTTGATTCCCGCAATATTCGCGATCTTGGGGATTGAAGTTTTCGGCATGTCATTTTCGGCCGCATTCACCGGGTGCGCCGCCGCCGTGAGCAGTAATATCACGGCCCCAATGCAGACCCAGCCAAACGGTGCAGCATCTTTGGTGAACTGAAATGCGAACCGAGAGAAGTCAGATTTCGTGTGGTTTCTTAGGCTGCTTGTCATAGGCGCGGGCGTTAATGCCGAACGCCCGAACTGAGCGAAGCGGGCGGCCCAGCGCGTCCGGACCGGCAACTGACGTGGCCCGCCCGCGTTCGCTCCAGTGATTTTGTTAGCCTTCATTCGAGACCTAAATGCCGCTTCGCATCTTCCTTCAGCCACCGAACGGCGCACTTCCGAAGCTCGATGAGATCTGCGGTCGCCCAGACATTCCCGCAGTCAAAACATGCGGTCCCGTCGGGAAGAAAAACAATCGGGGCATCCCTCATCGTGAATCGGAACTTGGGATTGGGAAGGTGAAAACACGCATCACCCAGCGTCCCTTTGAGCAAACGAATGCCATTGCAGAAAGGGCATTTTGGATTCGAGGACAGATCTTGTTGCATATATTTAGAGATCGAAGGCTAACGCCCGAACTGAGCGAAGCGGGCGACCCTGCGCGTCCGGCTAGGCAACTGACGTGGCCCGCCCGCGTTCGCTCCAGTGATTTTGTTAGACTTTTGTTTCATTTGATTCACGAAAGGGCACCCCTATTTCTTTAAAAGACTTCCATTTTTCAGCGAGCTTCTTAGTTCCTCTTCGCTCATATCTCTCACTGAAATCCACATGCTCAGAGCAGGGCCAAGATTCAGAAGGCACCAGAATGCTGTAATGAACGGGTCCAGCTTTTTCCCGTCGTGCAGTGCAAACAACAAAATCCCAAATGGCATGAGCCGACAGAAAACAACCAACAATTCAGCCAGTCTTTCTCCCGGTCCAACTTTTTCTACTTTCAACTTCGATTTGGATTGAAACCGCTCCCAAGATATGTCACCCGTCAGAAATGTGATAAACACCAACAAGGACAGCTCGGGCCAAAGGTTCAGGATGATGGGTCCTGAACATAACAACAGAAAATCTATCGAAATCCAGAGCCGAGCGTATGTGCGCATGGTGTTCATAATGGTTAGGGCCTCTCATGGCAACCGGTGTCATCACTCATCTTCAATCCGCAGCCCGGGCAACTCTTCTTGCGCATGAGAGGCAGCAGGACGAACACGAGCCCGTACAACAAACAATTATTGGACTCCAACCAAAAAGTGATTGCCCTCTCGGCATGCGACGGTCCTTCGATGAGCCATGCCCCCCCAACGATCACAACACCGATGAAGAATGAAGCCCCAAGTATCCACTTCGAGCGGCTGTGACGATCCCAGTCATATCCGCACTGGGGGCACCTGGCCTTGCGCATGAGAAACAGGTTGGCCAAGATTAGGAGATACAGACAGGCCTGCATCCCAATATTCCATGCCATCCAGGCATCATGCGACGGTCCTTGGATGAGCCATGCTCCGCCCCAAGCGACCACGCCACCGATGAATGAAGCGCCAAGTAACCACACGGCGCGGTGACGATTTTTGATGGTCATCTTCCTTTGGCAGGCGACCTCGTCTGCGGGTAATGGGTTAATCTCTTGTTCACTCATATGGACCTAGTGACTTTGTTAGGTTTCATTGCCCGTGACTGCACAACTTCAATACGAAGCAAGCCAGGAATATCAGCGCCACGGCCGCGAAAAACCCTAATGCAGCACCTACGCTTGTTCCACCACGTTTCGAAATTGCGTCCATGAAAGCATTCCCAGGTAAATCCTGAGCGCGAACTTGCACGATCACCTTTGTAGCATGAGCTAAGTACCATCGGTTGCCGTACGCTCCGCAAACAATCGCAGCCGTCAATCCAACCAATCTTTCCAGCCCGCGCGGCGTCTCATCGCCGAATACGCTCCATTCGAGAATCGATTCCAGAATTATGATCCCAAAAAAGATCAGGGCGGGCTTGTACATCTTTCGATAGAGCAGCCAAACTCCCGTCAAGAAGAACGCGGCCCAGTTGAAACTTGTCCAATTCTGCCCTTGGATTAGTGGCGTCCACCTGCTGAAGTAGTGGTCAGCGTTCTGCCCGACGAAAGCTGTAATCTCCTCCTCTGTTAGTGGTGTGGCCATGTTGATGTTGATTCTTGCAAACCTAACGCCAGAACTCAGCGACGGCCGCCGACAGGGACGGTGGAGCGCACGAAGCACTCTCGAATTGCCGCCCAGCGTTGAACAGAGAAGCGGGGCGGCGGTTCGCTCGACCGATTTTGTTAGGCGTCGGCTTCACTGTTTTTTAGTTTTAGTTGTAATACTATGACCATCTTTGTAACTCACGCAGTTGTGAATCGGGCACCAGACCAACTCATTGGTCGCAGTGGTGTCATTTCTCGCACCCGGTGAGACGAGCTTATAGCTGACGTTCTTCGGGTCGAAGCTGCTCCAGCTCTCATTTTTTGGCGTGGTCTTCGTTGTGTCACCCGGACACAGTAAGACAACCGGCGAAGTTAGATAGTTCGTCAGTTGCAAAAGATCCTTCGGGGCCATGTTCTGGTTATCCAGAGAGTATAGGTTAACTGCCATGCCGATATTTTTCAGGTTGTTATGGCAATTCATGCGAGCTCTCGCTTCGGGAGCGTCACTTAACCCGCAAGCAGTCAGGAAAAAGCCTGCTGTCAGCACCGCTGGAATGGGTATTTTGAACGGATTCATATTTTGAATGGATAAGTTTATGGCGTGCAATGTGGTGTAACGTACGCCCCAGACCACGCGTAATCGCTCCGGTCCCAGCCGGCGGCTTTGACTTCCTGTTCACAGATTGACCGCACATCGATCTTGGCCTTGAGGCGATACAAAATCGAACGAACACCAAATTGCTGGCGGGCCATGACCGGTGAAGTGGGCCTACCCCGACTGTACCGCTTACCAACCATTTCGGTGAATATATCAAGGCTGCGCCGGAAATCGGCATCGTCACCGAAATCGAACTCGCCCCCGCAATAGCGCGGGTACCAGCAGACATGGGCGTACTCGACCTGCAACCGGAGTTGATCCGCATCGGCGGGAGCATCAGTGAGCCGCGACCACTCTTTGATAGTCGCGACCAGGTCCTCACGACGACCCGTCGTGAGGGGCCGGTCCATCCGGGCAAACAGCCCCCACAAGTCCTCGTCCAATGGCACCACGAATCCGAAGTCAATCAGTCCCAGCCTTCCGTCCGGCAGGAAGAGGAAATTGCCAGGATGAAAATCGGCGTACAACACCCGCCCGGCAAATTGCAGGCGGCACCACGCACGAAGAACCTTGCGGCCAGCCTCGTTACATTGTTCTTGCGAGGGATTGGCTTCCAGGAACTTGTCCAGGTGGACCCCTTCGATCCGTTCCATCGTGAGCACGCGAGCCGTTGACAATTCTGGATACACCTGCGGCACGACGATGCCATCTTCGTCGCGAAACAGCGACCGGGACTTCCTCAGCATGGCCGCTTCCGCCGCATAATCAGTTTCCTGTTCCAGGCGCATCCGGAGGTCGTCAAACTGGTTTTTCACGTGTTCCCAATCCTTGTTGAGCCGCCCGGCGAGGAGAAACAGGCCCAGGTTGCGGAAGTCTTCCCCAATGGTCCTCGCAATTCCCGGATACTGGATCTTCACCGCCAGGCTCTCGCCCGATCGCAGACGCGCCCCGTGCACCTGCCCCAGCGATGCCGCAGCAAAAGCTCGTTTTTCAAACGAAGCGAACAGGTTCTCCGGATCATTGCCCAATTCGTTGCATACCATCTCGCGCAACAGCGACCAGTGCATTGGTGGGGCGTCGTAATACAGTTTGTCCAGCGTCTCTACGAATTCCGCTGGCGCGATGTCTGGAAAATTAGCCAGGGTCTGCCCTGCCTTCATGACCGCGCCACGCAGGTAGCTCATCGAGTCCAACAACCGCATCGCTGTTTTCCAATGCGCCTCCGCCAACGACTTTTCCCGGTCGCCCGCATTCTGGAACCAGCCACGAACCCAGTAGAACAGGTAGGCCACGGCAATCCTGGCCTGCAACGTCCCGAGCAATCCGATGCGGCGGACGCGGCCAACGGGGACCGGCCGCAACGAGGCCGCAGCGAGTGGCTCTCGTGTTCCGGCCAAGTCGGCAGTTCGATCAGTTTCCTCGGGCAAAGCCCGCATCAGTTCAGCAATGGTTGGCATAGTGCAACTCCTTTTTGTTTGGTAATTTAATCAACGAATCATCGAGCCGGCTATTCAGCCAGCTCACGAACATTTCCAGCGAGTGGTCTAACAGCGCTAGCGTATCCTCCTGCCGGGGTGACTTGTCGTTCGCCCAGAACAGGAGCAGCCCCGTGTAAAGCGACCAGTAGATCTGCAGGGCCACCGGGGAGAGGTCCTTAACACCGTGCTTGTTCGCTAACCGGAGCACGGCTTCCAGGTGCGAGACACGCAGAGACTGGCCATCGTCCTCGCCGGCGAGAACCAGCGGGCTGAGCGCCGTCTCGAGAACCACCGGAAGGTGTTGGCGCAGTGGTTTCAGTTTGCGCAAACCCGCGGCGACGAACGCAAATAACTCCTCCTCGAAAGAATCCGCCTCGAAGTTGCCGCGGCCAAACTTCCGATGCGCACCCGCAACCGCCTCGGCGGCTAAGGTCGCCACAATGGCCTCCTTGGTGGTAAAATAGTTGAACAAAGTCCCCACCGCGATTTCCGCCCCATGGGCAATGTCGCGGGTGGTGGTGGCCTCGAACCCCTTCGCCGCCAACAGTTCCTGCGCCACCTCGAGAATTCGCTCGTGCGTCGCGGCCTGGGTTTCAGCAGTCACTCTCATAGCACTCGGTTCCGGTTCTTAATCTGAGCATGCTCATATTCTACGACTGACCGTATCCGTGTCAAGAAATAAAATGAGCATGCTCACTTACTTGTTCTTGTTACGACTTGTGGCCTCATTGTCGAGCAGCGAATAATAGATTTGATTCGTAGCGGCGTCTCGGCAGAGCGCCGTCTTTCCCAAGTATCACCCATTCGGCGCTCTGCCGAGACGCCGCTACGTTCCAAAAGTTTTCTAAATCCTGTTCATCCTGTTTATCCCTGTTAAAAATATTTCTGGAATGAGTTCTCAACCGAAAAAATTTCCTGTCGTTCTGACCATCGCCGGTTCGGACAGCGGCGGCGGCGCGGGCTTCAGGCGAATTTGAAAACGTTCGCGGCGTTGGGCGTTCACGGCCCGAGCGCCATTACCTGCATCACCGCGCAAAATCGATTGCTGGATGGTTGATGTGAAGCAGCTCCACCCGGACAGCCTTTATTTTTTTCACGAAGCATTCATTCCGCGTATGTAACCGGGTCTGCCTAGCTATTCCGCACAAACATTTTTCCGGGTAGTTGTCGAATGAGCCGTTTCATTTCCAAGCCGAGCAACGCGACGGAAACAGTCGAACTCGGCAGACCGCTCCCGCGAATGACTTCATCAATGCTCGACTCCTGTTCGCTTAATGTGTCGTAAATTTTTTGTTCGTTTTCGGAAAGGGTTATTGCGGGCAACGTGCCGGTTTCACTCGCGCCCGCAGGACGATTGCTCGTTGGAAATAAATATTCGAATTCGCTTAAAATATCTTCTGCCCCTTCGCACAATTTCGCGCCTTTCTTGATTAACTCATGACAACCTTTGCTGCGCGGGGAATCGATTCGTCCGGGCACCGCAAAAACCTGCCGCCCATATTCCACCGCCATGTTGGCGGTGATGAGCGCGCCGCTGGTGAGGTTCGCCTCCACGACGACCGTGCCCATCGTCATTCCCGCCACGATTCGATTGCGAATGGGAAAACTTTGTTTGTCAGCTTTGCGATTAAACGGAAATTGGGTGATGACCGCGCCGTTTTCCGAAATGCGTTGAAACAATTCTGCATTCTCTGGCGGGAAAACGATATTTATTCCCGTGCCCATGACGGCAATCGTCCGCCCTTTCCCACTCATGGCACCTTGATGCACCGCTGTATCAATGCCTCGCGCGCCACCACTCACGACCGTCACGCCGATGTAGGCGAGTTGATAAGACAGTTTGCGCGCTACATCCATTCCGTAAGGCGTCGTCATGCGCGAGCCAACCATGGCCACAGAATTTTTATCTTTCGTCATCAATTCGCCTTTGACGTAAAGAACGATCGGCGGATCATAAATTTGTTTGAGAAGTTCGGGATAATTTTCGTCGTCCTGCGTCACGACATTGCAGCCGTAATCTTGAATGCGTTTCAACTCCCCGGTGAGATCAACTTGTTTTTCCCATTTGGAAATCGATTCGGCCACTTCTTCGCCGATGCCGCGCGCGCGAAGCAATTGCGATTTGCTGGCACCAAGAATTGCCGGGGCTTCACCGAAATGTTCAAGCAATTGGCGGACGCGCACCGGCCCCACATGCTCAATCATGTTTAAGGCGACAAATGCTTCGCGGGAATCCATGCGGTGAAATAACGAGTTCGCCAGTTAGCGGCAAGTCTGAATGAAACTTCGCGACGCTTTTTAACTGCCCTTCCTATGCAATTCCTGATTGTAAGAAACGGCGTCATCATATTTCACGCCGCTCCCGCCAAAAATATCGAGCGCGGAACCGATGGTTAAATCGACTTTGTTTTTTCCTGTTCGCGCGACTTCTTTTAAATCATTCAGGTGGCGCGCGCCGCCTGCATACGTCGTGGGCAGAGGTGTCCATTCGCCGAGTTTTTGCACCAGTTCCAGATCAACTCCACGACACAATCCCTCCACATCCGCGGCGTGAATCAAAAACTCGTCACAGGATTCGGCCAGCTTCACCAAAGTTTCCTTGCTCAAAATCAATTTGGTAAATTTCTGCCAGCGGTCCGTCACCACAAAATAAGAATCCCCTTTTTTTCGGCAACTGAGATCAAGCACCAGCCGTTTTTTTCCAATTTGTTGGACAAGGGCGGCAAGTCGATCCTCGTTCAATTCGCCCTCGCAAAATACCCACGAAGTTACAACGACATGCGACGCTCCCGCGTCCAGCCAGTGCGACGCGTTTTGCAGGTTAATGCCGCCACCAATTTGCAGTCCGCCGGGGAATGCCTGCAGAGCCTCGCGCGCCGCCTCTTCGTTTCCGGCACCCAAAAGGATGACGTGGCCACCCCGCAAATCATCGCGCCGATACAATTCGGCATACCACGAGGCGGGTCGCTCTGAGACAAAGTTAGTGCGCAGGGTGGAAGCGTCATCCGTCAGCGAGCCGCCGACGATTTGCTTCACCTTGCCTTCATGCAAGTCGATGCACGGTCTGAACACGGGAAAAAATTACCGGCGCAATCCCAAACTTCAAAGTGCAAAACATGGGGCGCAATTGATCCCATCCGTCAGAATTAAAATTTTTAAGTCGCGAGTTTGTGTGCCGGGTTTTCTCGGCTATAGTCCAGCAGCCGAAATATGGGAAGAGTCACGCGCCAACGAAAAATTTTGATCGCTCTGGGTTTGGTTTTGGCCGCGTTCATTTTGCTCATTGCCACTTTCCCGTTTTGGTTGCCTTGGGTTCTTCAGCCTGCTCTGAAAAATTATGGCGCGCAGTATTCCCGTTACGAACGAGCCAGTTACGATCGCTTCATTTTGCACGACCTTGTATTTTCGAGTGGCGAAGTAACCTTCAAAGCTAAACAAACCGAATTGTTTTCGCCGACCACCTTGTTGTTTCGCCATTGGCGGAACGTGACTAACGAAAATTTTTTGCGAGTGGCCGACTGGGATCTTGAACTAAAAAAGTCGGTTCACCCGGAAAAAAGAAGTAAGACGACTTTCCACTCGTCTTTCAAAAAAATTGAACCGCACCTCGCGCAACTCAATGGCTGGCTGCCTCGCGCCAGCCTGACGAACGGCCACATTCATTTTGATGGGAAAGAAATTTTAATCCCCGTTGCGCAATGGAATAACGGCGTGTTGAACAGTGAAATCGCCGCCGCCAAAATCCTTCCCGCAACTATTTTTAGCGCGCATTTGAACGGGCCGACAAAGCAACTGTTTTTCAAAACTGTTGCTTGGAATTTATCGGGGGGACTGAATGCGCGCGAAAAAGATAACGCGTTGCTCCTTGACGGCGATCTCACGTGGTTAAGCAATCGAGTCGAATTGGCCGCTGAATTTGGCGACGAAGAGTTTTTGCCCACAACCGCTTCCGTCATTTCGAAAAATTTTCGTTTCCCTGCGCATTTGTTGAAACTCGAGGGATACAACGATTTGAGCGGCGCGCTCGACCTCCATTGGAGAACAAACCATTTCGCACTCGATCTGGCTGCAAAAGCACAGCCGCTGGAAAGCCGGGAAATTTTTCTTTCACCGATTGACATCATCCTTCACGCCAAGGGAGACACCAATGCCGTGCGGTTGGAAAGCGCGGATATTTCTTCCTCCTGGCTGCAGGTAAAACTTTCCCAAAATGCTGAGTTTAATTTTCGCGGTGAAATGCTCAGTCCAACCGCCGAACTGAAACTGGCGGCCGATTTGTCGCGGCAAAAATGGGTTCCAGCCACCGGCCAGCTTTCGGGCAGCGCGATTCTTCAGCGCGGTGAAAATCGGTTTCCCGATATGGTTTTCGATCTCTCCGGCACCAACGTCGCGGTCAGTGGAATTGAAACCGGTCAACTGAATCTGCGCGGCCAATACGAGTGGCCGTGGTTGCGAATCCAATCCGCCCAAGTGCACTTTCGCGAAGGCGGGAGCGCGGAGGCATCGCTGCGGTTCAACGCCGTGCAACGTTTGGTTTCCGACGGCCGCTTGAAACTCGATGGCCAGATCGGTCACTCCTTTTTGCCGCCCGATATTTCCTACCAAAACATTTCTTTGGCCGCAGAGTTTTCCGGCGCACTCAAACATCTTTCGCACTCGGCGCATTTGGAAGTGGACACTCTGCGTTTGCCCAAACTGGCGCCGCAGAAAGTGGTCGCTGACTGGCGCGGGAAGCATTTGGACCTGGAAAGTTTTGAAGCAAAAACGATTTCCAAAAATTCCCAACTGTTGCTCGCAGGCTCGGTTCAGGCAGGAACCAACGGGCTTTCTGCGCAAGTGGAAAAACTGGAACTCAACACCAACGCCACGCCTTTGTTGAAACTCGAAAAACCATTTGCGCTTTCTTTGGCAAAAACGGCGGGGGAAAAACCGCGCTGGAGTTTTTTGGTCAGCCCGTTTGTCTGGCGGGGAGAAAAAACCAAAATCTCTCTCGGGGCGGACGTTTCATGGCCAGAGCGGGGAAATATTCGGGCCGCGTTGCAGGAATTTGATCCGTCAATTTCGCGGGATTTTTTAGAAGAATTTCCCCCGCGAGCGCTGGTTGAGAAATTAAATTTATCCGCGAGTTGGACGAATAGCGCCGTTGAATTTTCTCTCGAAACTGCGGGCCGGTTTACCTTGGAAGACGGTCGGTTTTTTAATGCGAAGATTCGCGGCGGCGGCAACCAGACCGGTGTTTCCATCGGCCAATTCGACGTGGGCGAAGGCTCTGAAACCGTGCTCTCGGGAAAAGGAACATTGCCACTTATTCTTGTGCCGGCCAGCCCGACAAATTTTCTGCAAACCTTGCCCGACCAGCGGATTGATTTTCACGCCAGCACGCGGCCCGACCTTCATTTCTGGGAGCAAATTTCCTCACTGACGCACACCAAACTGAAAAATCCCTCCGCGCAAATTGCCATCGCGGGAACGCTTAACTCCCCCAAAGGCAAAATTTCGTTGAGCGCCGACGAAATTATCTGGGCGTCGCAGAAAACGAACCAGCCGCTGCCTCGTTTCCAAAATTTTAAGGCGGACTTTGACCTCGTGCGAGATCGTATCGCGCTCCATCGTTTTGAATTGTTGATTGCCCAGCAGCCCGTGAGTGCGACGGGTGAACTGCCGCTCCCGCGTAATTTTGGAACGAATTGGCAGGAGATTTTTGATTGGCGCAAGGCGGACGTGAATTTGAAAATCGTGGACGCGCAGGTCGCGGCCTTTGCGCGGCTTTTCCCGAACGTTCTAACGCCCATTGGCACTGTGAATCTCGATGTCAGCGCGCGCGGTGGAAAACTGGACGGACAATTAACGCTCGCGGGCGCTGCGCTGCGGCCCATCTCTAATGTCGGCGCGGTGCATGACATTCAGGCCCGTTTGAAATTGAGCGGGGAACAAATCCGCGTGGAAACCTTCAAGGGATTTATCGGTGGCCAGCCGGTTGAGTTATTGGGAGAAATTAATTTCGCGAAACTAGAGAACGCCACGCAGCTTCCGATCTTTAATTTTAAGTTACGCGGGACCAATGTGCCGCTGGCCCGGCAGCCGGAATTTATTTTGCGGAGCGACCTGGCGATTGAGATTTCCAATGACAAAGGTGGCGAGCCGCTCATTTCCGGGCGATTGAATTTGCACGACAGTTTTTTTCTGAGCGATTTGAAACTCCTGGTTCCCGGGAAAGTTTCCAAGCCGAAACAGCGCCCGCCTTATTTTAGCGTGGAAGCAGAACCGTTTTCCAAATGGAGATTGGCGGTGGTCGTCCAGGGGGCAAATTCCTTCAAGGTTCGCAGCCCGCTTTTTCGTGGAGAATTGTCCACCAATCTTCGGATCGAAGGAACGTTGAAAGAGCCGTTTGCCTTGGGCGACGCCCGCATCACCTCCGGCACAGTGCTTCTCCCGTTCGCCAATTTTCGCGTGCAACAAGGATTTGTGTCTTTGACGAGCGACAATCCGTATCGTCCGCAACTGGCGCTCAATGCGGGATCGCGGGCTTTCGGTTACGAGTTGAAAATGGACGCGAGCGGGCCGGTGGATAAACCGAACGTGGAGTTTTCCTCCACTCCTGGTTTAACGTCGGAGCAAATCCTACTCATGGTCACGGCGGGCGAACTGCCGCATGATGAAATCAGTTTTTCGACTCAGCAACGGGCCGGCACGCTGGCGTATTTCCTTGGAAAAAATC
>JBDSYB010000159.1:0-14335 GCA_039925885.1 Verrucomicrobiota bacterium | reverse complement strand
AGGTCATAGTTATCGTTGATCCCATAAAGATTGGTCGGCATCGCACTGATAAAATCGCTTTTATATTGGCGGCGATAAGCCTGGCACATTTTTATTCCGGCAATTTTTGCAACTGCATACCACTCATTTGTCGGTTCAAGCGGACCGGTTAAAAGATAATCCTCTTTCAGTGGCTGGGGAGCGAGTTTGGGGAAAATGCAGGAACTACCGAGGAACAAAAGTTTTTTTACTCCCGCTAAGTGAGCCTGGTGAATGAGATTGTTTTGAATTTGCAGATTCTCAAATAGAAAGGCAGCGGGTTCTGTGGAATTGGCCAAAATCCCTCCTACTTTGGCTGCGGCGATAAACGCGTATTCCGGTTTTTCTTTCGCGAAAAAGCTTTTCACGGAATTGGTGTCTAACAAATCCAATTCGCGATGAGTTTTGCCGATTAAGTTTTTGAAGCCCTGCCCCACGAGCTCTCGCCAGATGGCGCTGCCAGCCAGGCCCCGGTGTCCGGCGACATAAATCCGCGCGTTTTTGGATAACTGCATATAATTTAGCTAAAAGGATTGGCGCAAAATTGCAAGCGATGGTCTGCTTTTGTCGATGAAAGAGAAATTTGTGGGGGTGCATTGCTGTCAGGCTCTTAAAAAATCAGCCAATCAGTTTTTCCCGGCTGTCTCCAAACTGGGCTTTGATTTTTAAGAGTTGGACATGCAACTTTAGGAGAGTAGTGGTTTTTAACACTTAAGGACGGTTAAGTTTGACTTTACGCAGGATTTAGCCGGGAATCATGAGTGGCATGGCCGCTGCTTATGCTGGAGATGCGGTTGGTTCAAAGCAATACGTGAACAAAATTCAGTTACTAATATTAACCCGCTTTGAGCCTTAGTTCACGCCGCAATAGAAAGTAAAAGTTATGCAAATCAAAACAAATCGTAAGTCCGGGTTCACATTGGTTGAAATCATGATCGTCGTCGCCATCATCGGTCTTTTGGCGGCTATCGCGATTCCTAATTTCATCCGCGCTCGTACCAAATCACAGCAAAATGCTTGTATCAATAACCTTCGCCAGATTGATGGAGCGATCCAGCAATGGGCTTTGGAAACCAAACAGGCTTCCACTGCGGTTGTCACGGGAACTGATATCACGCCATTCATGGGTCGCGGAGCAGGCGCTCTCCCTTCTTGCCCTTCTGATCCTGCGTCCGCTTTCGTGAGCAGCTACACTGTCACGACCGTCGCGGTGGCTCCAGTTTGCTTGATCAAGCCCCTAAACACGGCGGGCCAAACGGATGGCCATATCTTGACTCCCTAATTTAGTTCGTTCCTCGCATAAGGCCCGGGAATTCGTTCCCGGGCCTTTTTCTTTTATTCACAGCGTAAAAAATTCTCGCCAAACAGAAAAACTGTTTTCTAATAAACCCCGTTGAGCACCATTGTCGAAATCAAAAACTTACGGGTGGAATATCGCAGCCGTGAAGTCGGACAAGGAATCAAAATTGCCGTGGATGGCTTGAACCTGGATGTGCAAGCTGGAGAAGTTTTCGGTTTTTTGGGGCCGAACGGTGCGGGCAAAACCACCACGATGAATGTCCTGCTCGGATTCGTCAACGCCACCAGCGGTTCGGCGTCCATTTTCGGCGCGGATGTCCGCCAGCCGATTGCACGGCAGCGCATCGGTTACCTGCCCGAGTTGACCTACTACTACAAATTTCTCAACACGGAGGAGTTGCTTCGTTTTTATGGAAAAATTTTTAAGATTCCCGCCGCGGAATGTGAGCGCCGGATTGATGCCGTGCTAAAACTTGTCGAACTGGAACACGCGCGGAAACGTTTGATCAAAACATATTCCAAAGGAATGCAACAGCGCGCCGGACTGGCCCAGGCTTTGATCAACAATCCTGATTTGTTGATCCTGGATGAACCGACCAGCGGGCTTGATCCCGTCGGTCGCATGAAAGTGCGCGAGATAATTCAACGGCTCAAAAACGAAGGCAAAACCGTTTTCTTTTCCTCTCATGAACTGGGCGAAGTGGAAACAGTCTGCGACCGCGTCGCTATCATGAACGAAGGGAAACTCAAGGTCGCAGGCCGTGTGCATGACCTTGTTGAACAATATAAAATGAATCTGGAGCAAATTTTTCTCAAGGTCATCGGTTACGAAGTTAACTCCTGATATGAACAACGCGTTAGCCCTCGCCGGAATCGTCATCAAGGAACTATATCGCCGGAAAGATTTTTACGTATTGTTCATTTTGACGGCGCTCATCACCCTGGCGATGGGGTCCTTCAAACTTTTTAACGACGACCAGATTGTTCGCTACATCAAAGAAATCTGCCTGAAGCTGATCTGGCTCTCATCCATCGTCATCGCCATCACCACTGCGGCCCGACAACTTCCTGCCGAGAAAGAAATGCGCACCATTTTTCCGCTCCTCGCTAAGCCCATCACGCGCGGGCAAGTCGTCCTCGGGAAATTTCTCGGGTGCTGGTTTGCGTGCGGCTTGGCGCTGCTTCTTTTTTACACATTTTTTTGCATCATCAGCGGCGTGCGCGAGCATCACTGGCCGTTGCTGAATTATTTCCAGGCTCTGTGGTTGCACTGGGTTTTTCTGGCTGTCGTCACCGCGCTGGTCTTGCTCGGTTCCGTTATTTTCAGCGCCGTCTCCGCCAATGCCACCATCAGTTTTATCGTCGTCACCGGAATTCTGTTCGTCGCGCGGCATCTCAATAAAATCGCCCTGCAAATGACTGAGCCGGGGCGCTCCGTTACTTACGCAATTTATTTTGCCGTGCCGCATCTCGAGCTTTTCGATGTTAGCGATTTGATCATCCACGATTTTCCTCAAATTTCCTGGGGCATCTGCGGCTTGGCGACACTTTACGGCGCAACTTATGCCGCGTTGTTTTTGGTTGCAACATGGTTGGTTTTTCGGCGTAAAAGTTTGAACTGATCATGCCGTCGCCAAAATTAATTCTCGCTTTGCTCTTCGCAATTTGCCTGAGTTGCGGCTCAATTTTGCAACCGTGGCATCAAGCCTGGACAGGCGTTGAAAAAAAGTCAGGTAGCGCCCTGGAAACTTTTTTGGGAGACAGCCGTCGGTTATTTGCCAACCAGATTTTCGCCAAGGCCGACGCCTATTTCCACAGCGGTTATTACCCGACAATCTTCGACGCCCCAAAAAAAGAAGAGTCCCACATGGCGGGCGGGGAAGAAGATGACGCCCATTCCACAGAGGAGACCAATCATGTCGAACATGTCGAGGACAGCGCCGGAAGTTTCCTCGGCCCGCCCAGGGATTGGATTGATCGTTTCAGCAGAAATTTTTTCCCCTCGCGCCATACCCATTTGGAAAAAAACGGTGCCGAGCGGGAAATTTTGCCCTGGCTTCGTCTCTCCGCCGAGTTGAATCCGCAGCGGGTAGAGACCTACACCATTGCCTCGTATTGGCTGCGCAGCCGATTGGGAAAAGTGAAAGAAGCCGAGCAATTTTTGCGCGAGGGGTTGCGCGCGAATCCGGAAAGTTACGAAATTTATTTCGAGCTGGGTCGTATTTACGAACAGAACCACGCTGACCCGTTGCGTGCCCGGAATCTTTGGGAAATTGCTTTGCGCAAATGGGAAGAATCAAAAAAAGAGAACGATGAAAAGATGAAACCCAATGAAGTAGTTTACTCAGCCATTGTTGGAAACCTCGCGCGGCTGGAGGAAGCGCAGGGCCATTTGCCAAAGGCCGTTTTTTATTTGAAATTGCTCAAGGAAAAATCACCCGTGCCAGAGGAAATACAAAAGCAGATTGATGAAATGCAAACAAAGCTCAACGCCTCGCCACAAAAATAGTTTCTTAACCAAAGGCGAAGGAAAAGTTGTTGAATTCGCAACGGCGACCCCTACTATTTCCTCGCGTTGAAAAGCGCAAATTTGGCCGGGACGTAGCGTAGCTTGGTAGCGCGTCTGAATGGGGTTCAGAAGGTCGTGAGTTCAAATCTCACCGTCCCGACCATTTTCTTCGAATTAGCTTAATCCGCTCGATCAGTTTTTGGAGCGCCCATCATTCTGCCGTCGGTAATACGCCTTGCATTTTTGTTCCAGCAGTTTTCCATGTGCACATGTTCCAATACGTTTCTCTCGCCCAGGAAAGATCCTGGCAACCCGGCCCGTATGACGGTGTCGAATTGCTCATCCTCCACAAATCGGAAACGACCGGCGGCCTCACCGTCCTGCGCAAATTCAAAGCGGGTACGACAATTCCCGCGCACATCCATCCACAAGCCAACGAGTCGGCCTACATCCTTTCCGGCGAATGGGAGGAATCGGGCGTGATTTACACCGCCGGAACTTTTTTCCACGCGCCCAAAGGCGAACAACACGGCCCGCACTTCGCCCGCACCGAAGTCATCAGCCTCACCAGTTTTGACGGGCCGTTGACGATTGTTTGATTTGTGAAAAGCAAAAAGCAATACGCCATTGCGTTCGTCACCGCGCCTGATTTGAAAGTAGCGCGCAAACTTTCCAAAATCATTTTGGCGCGGCGTCTTGTTGCCTGCGTGAATCTCGTTCCCGGAATCGAATCGCATTATATCTGGACAAATAAATTGGAAACCAGCGCGGAGGTTTTGATGATTTTGAAAACGCCTCGCGCCTGTTTGAAAAAATTGGAGAAATCCATTTTGGAAAATCATCCTTATGACACCCCGGAATTCCTCGTGCTGAAAATCGAATCAGGCGCAAAACGTTACTTGGACTGGATTGCTGCGTCGGTTAAATAATTCTAATGTCCGCCACAATCTGGCTGCAAAATTACGACCCGCTGAACAACGCGGCGCTCTCCACTTTCGTCGCGGCCATTCCCGTCATCATCCTGCTCGGCTCAATTGCGTTTCTAAAAATGCGAATCCATCTCGCCGCGTTTCTCGGCTTGTTCTGCGCCATGGCGATTGCGGCAGGCGTTTACGGAATGCCGATGAAATCCACTCTCGCCACGACTGCTTACGGCGCAGCCTTCGGACTTTTTCCTATCGGCTGGATTATTCTCAACCTCATTTTCCTTTATCAACTCACGGTGAAAAAAGGTTTATTCGACGTGTTGCGCAGCAATCTGGCCTTGATTGCGCCTGACCCGCGCGTGCAAGTGATTCTCATCGCGTTCTCGTTCGGCGCGTTTTTTGAAGGCGCGGCAGGTTTCGGCACGCCCGTCGCGGTGACGGCGGCGATTTTGATTCAACTGCGTTTCAAGCCGCTCATGGCCTGCGGGCTTTCGCTCATCGCCAACACGGCGCCCGTCGCGTTTGGTTCGCTCGGCACGCCCATTATTGCATTGAGCAAAGTGACCGGCTTCGACGAAGTCCTGCTCTCGAAAATGATCGGGCGACAACTTCCATTTTTTTCAATGATCATTCCATTTTGGGTCGTGTGGGCGATGGCCGGTTGGCGCGGGATGCTGGGCGTCTGGCCGGCGGCGTTGGTCGCTGGAATTTCTTTCGCGATTCCACAATTTCTCGTTTCCAATTTTCATGGGCCATGGCTGGTGGACATCGTCGCGTCGATTTCTTCGATGATTGCGGTTGTCGTGCTGTTGAAATTCTGGAAGCCAAAACAAATTTGGAAACTGGACGAGAACGACGATCTCCGGGTCGAGAAGCTGGCCGTCTATTCCAGGAAACAAGTTCGCCAGGCGTGGGTGCCGTGGATTTTGTTGAGCGCCCTGCTCTTCTTGTGGGGAACAACGAGTTTCAAGAATGCGGCCAATAAAATTTCGTCCCCGTCGTTTGCGATTCCGAATTTGCACAACGTCGTCGTGCGAACGCCACCGGTGGTTGATTTGCCGACACCCGAAAAACCGACCAAGCCAGAAGAAGCGATCTTCAAACTCAATTGGCTCTCCGCGACCGGCTCGGGAATTCTGACGGCTGCATTGATCATGGGATTATTGATGCGTTTTTCAATCGGCGAATTGGGAAGAACTTATTTGGAAACGATATGGAAACTTCGCTTTTCGCTGATGACCATCGCCGCAATGCTCGCGCTTGGTTACGTCACAAAATATTCCGGCACCGACGCCACGCTGGGACTTGCGCTCGCGCAGACCGGTTCGCTTTATCCCTTTTTCGGAACGTTGCTCGGCTGGCTCGGCGTCGCGCTGACCGGCTCGGACACCGCATCGAATGTTTTGTTTGGCAGTTTGCAAACCATCACCGCCAAACAAACTGGCGTGAGTCCGTTGCTGATGGCGGCGGCGAATAGTTCCGGCGGCGTGATGGGCAAAATGGTGGACGCGCAAAGCATCGTCGTGGCCAGCACTGCGACGAACTGGTATGGGCACGAAGGAAAAATTTTGCGCTACGTTTTCTTCCACAGCATCGCTCTGGCGGCGTTGATGGGCATGCTGATTTTTCTTCAGGCGAAAGTTTTCCCGTTCACGGAAATGGTTCCGAAATAATCTTCAAGTGAGAATCAGTTCACTAACAACACACGATAAAATTTTTGTCCGCCAATCACCGTTTGAGTTTGCGAAGCAATCGTGTTCGTCGCCGTCACGTCAGGCACAACATCTGTCCACGAAATACTGCTCAAATTCGTTTTGTATTGCAGACGATATTTCAACCCGGCATTTGCGCTCCAACTCAGCGCGATTGAATTGCTCGCTGCGAAAAATTGCGTGGGCAACAATTGCGGTGGGCCGATCAAACCGAAGAAACGCAGCACGTCGGACATGTAGGCGTCGCGCGCCGCGGAGTTGGTGATCGTCTCAAATGGAAAACCGAAGTTGACAAGTTTTCCGCCTCCCTGTGCGCCGTCGTAAGTCACCGCGGCTGCTCCGCCGAGTCCGCCGGAATAAAGAATCGCGGCAACGCTGTTGTTCGTCGGCGTCAGCACGTCGGGAAAAGCGACGTTGTAAGTTCCATGAGTGCCGTCGTCAAAACCGGCGGCGACGTTGCCGGAGAAAATTCCATTGGTCACGGAAGTGAACGCATACGTATTGGCGTCGTCGTTGGCATCACCATTCAAAACGGCGCGAAGCTGGTTGTGATAAAACAAACGGTCGGCGGTGGTCGGGCCGCTTGCTCGATCCATATCCCATCCGACTTCCGCGCCGGAGACAAATACATTTCCGCCCGAACTCAAATAGCTCGTGACCAAAGTTTGTTCGCTGCTGGAAAAAGTTTCGTCAGCGGTGGATTCTTCGCCGAGCAACCAGATCACTGCTGAATAATTTGTGAGCGGAACGGTTCCGCTCAGAACGGCGTTGTGCGTGGCCGTGTCGAATGCCAGCCCGCTGATATTTTGTCCCGCAATGGCGCAAAAATTGTGGCTGCCCGCGGATGGATTGTCGGTAGGATCAACCTGCCAACGGTCATTGCCATCGACGACTAAGATTTTCGAGCGAACGGAGCCGGCCTGCGCGCCGTAAACTCGCGATGGCTGGCTCTCTCCGCTGCCGTTGACGACAGTGACCCGATAATATTTTTTTTGCCCCGGGATGAGCGCCGCGTCTGTGTAACTTTGAATATTTGTGGCGAGGGTGATGGGAGCATTGAAATTAATTCCATCGACACTCGAATAAAGTTTGTAGCCGGTGCGGATAAATTTTTCGTCTGACCAGGAAATTTTTAACGAAGTCCCATTGCCAAAATTCGTTACTGCGAGCAGTTGCGGTGAGAGCGGTTCGGCCCGTCCGCCGAGCAACACGACGCAGGTATCAATCGCGTTGCGCGTGGCGGTCTGGTCGATGCTAGTGCGATTGGCGACGAAGGAAAAAAGATAACGGCGATTGTCGTATTTGTTGTCGATGTAACCGCTCAACGCGATGGAAATGCTGAGCGAACCGGTTTTGGCGTGAACAGTTCCTGAGCCATCCGTTCCGCAGAAGCGCCCACTGATCGTTCCATCCACACAACCAATCGGCAACCCGTCGTCCCAACTCGGAAATGCGCCGAGCATGTAGCGATCAAGCGTCACGATTTGTCGCGCGGAAAAACGATTGTTGTGCGAAAGACCGGAGCCATCTTCCATCACAATTCCGTTCGTGGTCACGCCAGCCGGACTCGCGAGCCACGGTAAAACCTTGTTGGCTCCCGCCGCGTAAGAATCGGTGCCCGCCAATTTATATCCGATGTGCCGTAGAAGCTCATCGGCCATGACGTTGTGGCTGACTTTCATCAACGGAATGCACGCGATGTCGAGGCGCAAGGGTTTGCCGCCATAAGTGAGGTCGGAAGATTTGTGGGTGTAAAACAAACCTCCAGGCGGACTGAATCCCGATTGTCCCGACGTGGTTCCTGACACAGAAATCCCCTGCGCGATCAACGCAGCTTTGAATGCAGTCGCTGCTTCGCCGTTATAAACATTCGCGCTGTCCGTGGTGTGCGATGTGTCCGTGGAACTGCGATTGTAAAAACAAACTCCGTAACATTGGATATTTCCGACGACAGAAGTCAGTCCGTTGGTTTTTAATTTGCCTGCGATGTAATCCAGTCCGGCCCGCGCGCTGGAGAAAACCGAAGTATTCCAGGTCATGTCGTGTTCGGAAACAAGATTCAAATCGCCGGTCAACACGCCGCCGCTGAAAGTGCCGTTGGTGTAAATGCGCGTCTCGAAATAATGATTGGTGCCGAGCAAACCCAAAGCCGCTGATGTGGTAAAAATTTTCGTGTTCGAAGCCGGAGCATATCCCGTGGTAGGACTTCGCTGATAATAATTTACCGAGCCGGTTTCATTCTCGATGAGGATCGTCCATGAATTATTGGAAATGGTTGAACCGGAAAGAATGGAATTGATCTGGTCGGGAATTGTTTGGGCGTGAAGAGCTATCGAGCAAAAACCCATCATCGCCCATAGCCAAATTCCGATTTTGATTTTCATCCGGTTTCACTCTACTCCAGACATTTTCCGGCGCTATTCTCCAGCGCTCGCTTTGACCGCAGGCATGTATTCGGGATACCATTGCGACATGCAATCCGGGCACATGCCGTGGGAAAAATCAGCACAGGAACGGGCCTTGATAAAAGTTTCGACTTGCTGCCAATCACCCTGATCATCGCGGATTTTTTTGCAGGAAGCGCAAATAGGAAGCAACCCGCTTAGATCGTTCACTTTGGTCAATGCCTGTTTTAATTCCTCGATCAATCGATTGCGTTCCGCTTCTGTTTTTTTCCGGGCAGTAATATCGCGTTCAATTGCTGATACCCCAATGGTTTCGCCCAGGGAATTTTTGATGGGTGAAATAGTCAGCGATACATCAATGGGTGTTCCATCTTTTCTAACCCGGATAGTTTCATAACGATCCACCCGCTCGCCCTTTCTAATTCGTTCCAAAATATGGGAAATTTCCCCGGAGGACACGGGAGGTGCGATCATGGCGGTCGGGCGTCCGATCGCTTCGGCCGCAGCGTAGCCGTAAATTTTTTCAGCCCCTAAATTCCAACTTCGGATTGTTCCATCTAAATCCATCCCGACAATGGCATCGGCAGAAGATTCAACAATCGCCGCAAGATGATAAAGGTCCGCTTCACCGCGACGCCGTTCGCGCCGGCTTTCGGCTTCGCGCAATTCCCGCTCCACGGCGGGCACCAGACGCGCCAGATTACCTTTCATCAGGTAATCACTGGCTCCATTGGTCATCGCGTTGACGGCGATTTCTTCGCCGATGGCTCCAGAAACAATGATAAACGGAATGTCCAGATTAGCCCCCAAAACGATTTGGAGAGCTTCGATCCCATTAAATCCCGGCATGGAATAGTCGCTGATAATGACATCCCATCGCTTGCCGAGTGCGCGTTGCAATTCGCCTGCGCTGGCAACGCGTTCGAATTCAGGCGCATAAGACTGCTTCAATTCACGAAGCAGAAGAATGGCGTCTTCTTCGCGGTCTTCCACAATCAACACTCGTAACGCTTTTTTCATATTTTGGGTGAGTAACGAAACATCCAAATTCAATTCTTTTAATATACATAGTGCCCCACCATTTTCAATCGGCGGTCGGCTGAAAGACCTTGATCCCTCCTCCTATTGATCACTGAAAGAATGGCGGATTAGAAAGTGAAGGAGTCCCCTAACTGACCTTATCGAAGGAAGTTGCACACTCAGGTTAGAGTTCAATCTGCATTCCCAGTTCGACAACGCGATTAGCGGGAAGGCGAAAGAAGGCGGTTGCGGGTTAGGCGTCGATGCTTATGACCCAAGGCACATTCGTCAAATCAATTGCAGGCGGACCTAATCAATCACACTGCACGATTTTTAGTCAGCGTAGCCGTGAGGATGTTTTTGGTGCCAACGCCATGCTGTAGCGACAATGTCTTCCAATTTGGGAAATCGCGGTTTCCAGCCGAGTTCATTTTTTGCTTTGTCAGCGCCAGCAACGAGTTTGGGCGGATCGCCTTCCCGCCGCGCTTTCTCGACGACCGGAATTTTTTTGCCGGAAACTTTTTCGCAAGTTTGGATCACGTCGCGAACGGAATACCCTTCTCCGTTTCCCAAATTATAAAAACCTTTTTTGCCCGGGGCGAGAGCGAGTAGATGCGCCTGCGCCAAATCGGCGATGTGAATGTAATCGCGAACCGCAGTGCCATCAGGCGTCGGATAATCAGTCCCAAAAATTTCACACTGCTGTTTTTTTCCCAGGGCGACATCCAGGACATTCGGAATCAAATGCGTTTCGATGCGGTGATGTTCGCCAAATTTTTCACTGGCACCAGCCGCGTTAAAATAACGAAACGCAACGAACTCCAGTTTAAAAACCTGCTCATACCATTTCAGAATGTGCTCGAACATTAATTTCGACTCGCCGTAGGGATTGATCGGGCGCTGTGGCAAATCTTCGGTCATAGGAACGCGGTCCGGCGGGCCATAGGTCGCGCAGGTCGAACTGAAAACAAATTTTTTCACACACGCTTCGACCGCGCCGTCGAGAAGATTGATTCCGCTGCCCACGTTGTTGCGAAAATATTTACTCGGGTTGGTCATTGATTCGCCGACGAGCGCGTGCGCGGCAAAATGAATAATCGCGTCTGGTTTGGCTTTTTTGATCGCTGCCATGGTAAACTCGCGGTCGCCCAGATTGCCTTCTACGAATTCTGCGCGCGAATCCACTGCGCTGCGATGTCCTTCGGAAAGATTATCGAAAACGGTGACCTGATGGTGGGCGTTCAATGCTTCCTCGACAAAGATGGAGCCGATGTAGCCCGCGCCTCCCGTGACAAATAAATTCATGCGCCGAAAACTAAGTGACCGTTAAAATTACGGCAACGCGAAACCGCTCGAAATTGTTTTGGGGGAAAGACTGAGGGAAATCGTTCGCAGAATCGAAAGCGAGCGTCAATCTTTTGATCCCCGCACATCGAGCGCATCCCGCAAACCGTCACCGAGAAAGTTCAACGAGAAAAGCGTCAGTGCCAGCACCGTGCCCGGAAAAAGCAAAAGCCAGGGATATTCTTCCATGACTTCAGCGCCCTCTTTGATGAGCAAGCCCCACGAACTCATCGGCGGTTGCACCCCAAGTCCGAGAAAACTAAGAAACGCTTCGAGCAACATCACGCCGGGAATCGTGAGGGTCGCATACACGATGACCGGCCCAAGCAAATTTGGAATCATGTGGCGCAAAATGATTCTCCGTTTGCGCACGCCGAGAATTCGCGCCGCGTCAATGAATTCCTGTTGTTTCAAAGCCATGACTTGACCTCGAACGATGCGCGCCATGGTCAGCCATTCGACCGCGCCGATGGCAGCGAAGAGCAACAGCATGTTCCAATTACTGCCAATGCTGATTTTCCAATGAAGGCGGCGCAGTAAAAATGTTTCGACAGTGTTTCCCACATTGCCGAAGAAAACCAAAAGCAGGATGACGAAAATGGTGAAGGGCAACGCGTAAAGAATATCCACGATGCGCATCATCAAGGAATCCAGTTTTCCGCCGATGAATCCTGAAACAGCCCCGTAAAAAACGCCGATGGTCAGCGAGACAAATGTCGCGCAAAGCCCGACCATCAAAGAAATTCTGCCGCCGTAAAGAAGGCGGATAAATAAATCGCGTCCCAACCGGTCGGTGCCCAGCAAATGTTCGCCGCCAGGTTGAACAGGCCCAAGCCCAAGATTTTGTTGGTCGTAAGTGAAACCGACCAACCGCGAAATAAGCGGGCTGCAAAAACAAACAATCGCCAGCAGCACGATTAAAGTTGCGCCCGCCAGCGCGAGTTTATTTTTCCGCAGTCGTTCCCACGCGTTTTGCCCAAGCGACTTTCCGCGTTTTGGCGGCGCGGCAACCACGGCGTTCGGTTCGTTGGTTGGCAAAATATCTTCCATTATTCAAAACGCAATTTGGGGTTGAGCCAGACTTGAACAATATCCACCAACAGATTTAAAAAAATAATCAGCGTCGCATAAAATAAAACCGTTCCCATGACCATGGTGTAATCGCGGTTGAACGCTGACGTCACAAAAAACCTGCCCAAGCCGGGGATTTGAAAAATACTTTCGACGACAAAGGAGCCGGTCAGCAATCCCGCCACGGCCGGGCCGAGAAACGAAACAACCGGCCGCAGCCCGATGCGCAAAGAATGTTGCGCCACAATATTGACTTCACTCGCCCCTTTCGCCCGGGCGGTGCGAATAAAATCCTGGTTCAAAATTTCCAGCATCCCGGCGCGACTCATCCTCGCGATGTAGGCGGCGTAATAGCTTCCCAGCGTCAATGCGGGTAAAATCCTGTCACGCGGAAAAAACCAGCCCGAGGCATTGAACCAATCGCGGTTCAGCGCGAACGCGGAAATGAGCAGCGGCCCCATCACGAAAGTGGGCACGCAAATTCCCAGCATGGCCAGGGACATGGGCACATAATCGAGCGCAGAGTTTTGTTTCAATGAAGCGACGATTCCCGCGAGCAATCCGAAAAACAGCGCGACGATGAGGGACCACAATCCGAGTTCGAGTGAAACGGGAAACGAATCGCGAATCAGTTCGTTGACGGAGCGGTTCGGGTATTTGAAGGAGGGACCGAGATCGCCTCGCATTAAATTGCCGAGATAGCTGACGTATTGTTTCCAGAGCGGTTGATCGAGGCCGTAATGTTTTTCGATGTTGGCGCGGACCTCTTTGCTCATCCGTTTCTCCGCGTCGAACGGCCCGCCGGGAGCAGCGCGCATCATGAAAAACGTCGCCGTCGCGATGATGAACAGCACCGGAATCATTTCCAAAAGGCGTCGAGCGATGAAGCGAAGCACGAAACGACAGTATCGCACTGCCGCAAAAAATCACTCAACATTCGCCTGCCCCTCGGAGGAAATAACGCCATGCCGAAACAAACCAAACCGACCTCGCGACTGATCCATCCCGTATCGGACTAAAGCAATCCAATCTCGCACTAAAACAAACCGACCTCGGATTGAAGCAAACCGGACTCGGTTTTGAGTAAACCGGAATCGGATTCAAGCAAACCGATCTCGGACTGGAGTAATCCGATCTCGGACTGGAGTGATCCGAGCCGCCAAAAGTGCGAAAAAAGCCCATTTTTGAACAACACGACCTCCAAACACACCCTTTTCGCCACAAACGAATGAAAAACGATGACTTTGACCCAAATCCCCCAATTTGGAAGATCCCTTTCAAATCCAACAGACTCCGCACCCCAACCCCGGTTTGTTCAACACATGACTCGGATGCCGCTTTTGATGGAAAAGAATGAACCCGCGTATCCAAAGCCAATAGGCCTGCTCGGTGCGAATGGAGAAATGCTTGAACGCATGACCTCGCGCAATTGTTCGCGCAGCTTCAATTTGGCATTGGGAACAAATCTTTCCATTGTCGTGTTTGCCCGATTCAATCGTACGACCGAGACTGGCAAAAACACCCGGCTTGACAAGGCTAAAATGGAGATTTACGGTCAAAAACATGAACCGTGATAGACGACAATTTTGTCGCTCAATATAGATGTTAGGCCGCTTAAAACGTATGCATGTTCCAGAGCCGAACGACCCGAAGCGAGATTGCTCGTTGCCGCCGGGCTGCAAGGATTTGCTCGACGTCATTCTCTCGCAGCCAGAGCCACTACCAATTTCGTTGCCGCCGATTACGAGAAGCATCACACTTCCCGAGATGGTTGCTGTTCAGTATTTATCTGAGCTTTTGGGGCACGACATAGCTGCATTGAGTGGCTATGCTGCCCCGCGCAGCATCCCATTCGATAAGGCACAGCGTATTTTGAGGAGATATGGCATTCACGCAGAGAGAACGGCCTAACAAATCGCTGGAGCCCCTATGAGGGTTGTCAATAGTGCAGTGGGCGTTGTTTAGTTTTTCTTTCTTTAAAAGCTTCTTTTCCTTTCCCGGTTTTTCCAGTTTGATCCGTCTTGTTCCGCA
>JBDSYB010000158.1:0-9472 GCA_039925885.1 Verrucomicrobiota bacterium | reverse complement strand
GAATCGCGTAATTACAACTGGCGCTTCGGGTCAGCGACTCGACGCAAAAAACTGCGCGCTCTCCTCATCGATAAAAATCCCGTTTACTGGCTGCTCGCTCGCCAACGCTGGCACGGACTCATCTTGCGCGGCATTCTCGTTATCCTGCTCGCTGTGATGGTTTATTGGTATTTGCGCGATTATGCCGACGGCAAACGGATGGGTTTCAGCCAGGGATTTGCCAGCTTCACTTCTATCGCGTTTCAAATCTGGATGGCGTCGCAAGCCAGCCGGTTTTTTTCTGAAGGAATGCGCACTGGCAGCCTGGAACTTTTGTTATCCACGCCATTGATCGTTCCACAAATTATCCACGGCCAATGGCTCGCGCTGCGCAGATTGTTTTTCGTGCCGACAGTTTTAGCGCTCATGGTGCAATTATTTTCCAACCTTATCCAAATTCGTTTTATGCTCTCGGTGAACAATGGGCCAAATCAGGAATGGATTACCTACCACGTGATCAATTTGATTTTTGGAATGGTCGGATTTATCACACCGCTAGTCGCATTGGCGTGGGTGGGAATGTGGATGGGTTTGACCACGGCAAAACCCAATATTGCGGTGGTGAAAACGTTTCTGTTTGTGCAAGTAATCCCATGGTTTGGCGTCATTATTTGCCAACTGTTATTCTTTAAATTCTTCGCCCCTTCCTCCATGTATGGATTCTCGATTTTCAATGGTGTGCTGGTGATCGCAAAAGACGTCGCGTTCATTCTGTGGGCGAGGCGCAAACTTCACGAACAATTACGTGACGTTGCGTCATTGGGCGAACACGGTTTGAAATTTCGCGCCGAAAGAAACCCAGCAACGCGGCTGCTTCGGTCATTGTCGGGTAGATTGTTCAGTTGAAGGTTCAGTCTTCAAACTGGAAAACATCGAACATCTAACGCTGAACCTCGAATGAAGGACTCGCGCACTTTTACGGCACCAGTGGCTGCGTCCAGGCTCGCTCCACTTCGCCTTTGATCGGGCTGACTTTTGCCTTGGAAGAAATAATCCGCGCCCGCACATAAATTTCATCGCCCTTCAAGTTGTAGCTCGCCGAGGTTCCCTGCACTTCCGCCAGCACCACACCAATATCTTTGCTGTAACGATGTGTGACCCGCAACGCCGCGCCGCTGGCCGTTTTCAGCGGATCACTTTTGGGATCGAAACCCTGGCGGGTGCCGATGAATTGCGTCGTATAAGTCACGCTCTTTTCCGGCGCGATTTCTACAGAATACGTTTTCGGATCACGCGTGACGCTCTTCAACATCACGCCGCTGCTCGCGTAAAAATCGCCCCCTTCCATCGCCGTGATTAATGCTTCGGCGGTCAGTTCCTTCGCCCGCACCATGATCCAGCCGCGACCGGGATTGTTCGCCTTCGGTTCAAATTTTTGATAACGATGCGAGTCGTCCGTGCCGATGCCGAAGATCGGTTCCAAATGCAATTCCGCAATTCGCTTGGTTAGAAGAATATCCCAAATGCGATCTGTGCTGGCGTGGGTGTCATCGCCGTCGTTGTGAACGCCCGGATGACCGTTGTAAACTTCAAAAAACTTTTCTCCTTTGACTGGCAAAATATCTTCCGCCGTCACGCCCCACTGAAAATTCGGATGGTTAAGATGCGAGAACATCGGTTGACCCGTGCGCTGACGTTGTTCAAGTGCCGCGTTGAAATTGTTTTGAATGACTTCGGTGACGCTGTTGCCGCCCTGCGGCGAAATCATTTCCCGCACGTTGATCGCTCCCATGTGAACGGGAGAAGTGAGATGGCGGTCGCTGACTTCTTCGGCCAGAAGCAAAAGAAATTTTCCAGGTTGGGCAAACATTTTGTTGAATTCATCAAACGTTTTCAAACGAGTCTCGCGCACGCCATCACGTTCGCGTTGCTCGACCCAATTCGTTCCAAAACGTTTCAGATACGCCGCAAAACCATTGGTGCCTGCTTTGTTGGTTTCGATATTTGTCCAACGCTCGTTTTTTTGGAGAACGTTGTGATCGGAGAGCGCGAGAAAATCGTAAGCGTTGGTTTTATACCACTCGACGATCATTTCCGGGTAACCATCGCCATCGCTCCAAAGACTATGGGTATGAATATTTCCTTTGAACCACTGTTCATCAGCGGTTGTGACGCCAGCGACGGAAATGAACAACAAGAAAACTGAAAGAGCGGCAAGACTTCCGCGAAGCAATTTGAGCATGGAAATTTTTTACAAAGCTTCAATGCTTATGGCGATACTTTGTTGAAAGAAACAGGATTATGCCTTTGACAAACAATGGAGGAGAGGCGGAATTTATTTTTTCTCCCTCTCCCTGGGGAGAGGGCCGGGGTGAGGGAGAACACATTGGGCCGTGGCTATGGCCGAACTGCATTGGGCGTTTCTCTGGTAAGTGTTAAGGCGTTGTTTTGTTTGTTTCGGTCGTGACTGTAGCGGTGGGATTTGGTGCGATGGGAATTTGCCCTGTGCTGCCGGAAATACCCGATTGGGGTTGATTCTGGGTAGTTCCCGATTGACCAACATTGCGGCTGGAACTCGCCGGGTTGGGATCGGAGGAATGGCTTTGAGCGCCCGACGCCTCGCTTACAGTGGTGGATTGATCAGTGGAGCGAGAGCCGTTGTGATTTTCCGTTCGGTTAGACCGCCAGCTTTCGCAACCCGCCGCACCTAACATGACGGCCGTGAGAATTACCAAGTGTTTTTTCATTTTGATTTCCTTGATTTTGTTTCGACAAAGAAAATTAGTTCTCCAGCAATAGTTATCAATCAGTGTTTTGGCTGGAATAAATTAAGGCGTGTTCCGCCTCCGTAGTAGGCAATCGCCGAAAGTTTGATGGGTTCGCTGCCTCTGATATTAAAGTTCCTGTGCCTTCCCGGGAGGAGCTTTTTATGATTCGTGCGCTTGTGGCGAGGCGAAGCGCGCTGGGTGCAGACGTTCGTCGCGCGATTTGGGTTTCCCTTTAAGTTTATCCAGCGTGGTCGCCAGACGTTTTCGCCGGTCCTCGCTCTCGGCTATCAATTTTTCTTTGGGCGATAAGTTTTTTTTGAGAATTTCCGGCGAGAATTTTGAGCCGTGATGCTTGGCGTAAACCTGAGTAAACTCCGCGCCAAAAAACAAAATTTGCGCCGAGTAATAAATCCAGAGAAGGATAATTACCAGCGAGCCTGCCGCTCCATAGGCGGACGCGGTCGCCGCTTTTCCCAGATAGACGCCGAGACCAATTTTTCCTACCACAAATAAGCCAGCGGTCAGCACCGCGCCTATCCAAACATCCCGCCAGGCCACTTTCACGTCCGGCAAAAATTTGAAAAGCATCGCAAAGAGCAACGTCACCGCGCCAAACGAAATGACAACAGAGACAAACTGGACCAGCACGCCCAGCGCAGGCATGTGATTTTTCATATACTGTCCCACCACTGCCAGGCCAGCTTCGAGAACCAGCGAGACCAGCAATAAAAAACCAATTCCAAACACGATCGAAAAAGAGAGAAAATATTTTTTGATGAACGGCCAAATTCCGCTCGCGGAACTTTCCGGCACATTCCAAATGGTGTTGAGAGCGTCTTTCAATTGCACGAAAACTCCTGCCGCGCCAAAAATTAAGGTCGCGAAACCGAGAATGGTTGCAACGGTGCTTTGCGCTGGTTTTTGCGCAGCTTTGATCATGGACTCAATGGCTTTACCCCCTTGCTCGCCCACCAAGCCGGAGACTTGTGATGTGATTTGTTGCTGCGCGTCGGCGAAGACCAGGCCCGTGATGGTAATTGCAATGATGATCAGGGGCGCGATCGAAAAAACGGTATAGTAAGCCAGCGCCGCTCCCAAGCGGGGCGCTTTGTCCTGCACCCATTCCTTCGCAGTTTCTTTCACCAAAGTGACAATGCTTTTGAAACTTAAACGGTTCTTCATTTGAGATTCTCCATGTTCCATTCAACGTGCGCCCTCTCTTTAGTGCAATGCGGAGGCAGCCCGATTTTTCCTCTGGTAGAGTTACCGATTAGCCGGATGATTTCTCCCGGTTCAACGCGCTTAAAACGGCTTTCACCGAAGCCAGCTCAATGTTCGTATCCACAGCGGCTCCCCACCGGATCGCGCCGTCGGATAATTTAATTTGGATGTAGGAAATGGCGTTTGCTTCCTCGCCCGAGCCAAGCGCATGTTCGGCATAGTTCAATATTTCAAAACGCTTTTGCTTCGCGGACGAAAACCCGTGAACCAGCGCCGCGAGCGGACCGTTTCCTTCGCCGGAAATTTCCAACGTTTTTCCATCGCGTAACAATTTGGCGTGACATTTCACAATGCCATTTTTGCTTTCCGTTTCAAAACTTTGCAATTGCCAGGGCGAACTTCGCTCGACGTATTCGGCCCAGAACATGGCTTTCAATTCCGTGCCGGTGACTTCGCGACCGAGTTTGTCCACCGCATCGTTGGCGATGGGGCCAAATTCGCGTTGCATATCCTTGGGCAAAACAATAGCAAATTCGTTTTCGAGGAGATAAGCGACGCCGCCTTTTCCGCTTTGAGAATTAACGCGAATGACTTCACGATATTCGCGGCCAATGTCCGCCGGATCAATCGTGAGATACGGAACGTCCCAATTTTTTTGCGCGCCGCGTTCCCATTCGGCCAAACCCTTTTTGATCGCGTCCTGATGTGAACCGCTGAACGCCGTGAAGACCAATTCGCCCGCGTAAGATTGTCGCGGCGGAACCGTCATTCCCGTGCAACGCTCGTAAACTTCGATGACTGAATTGAGATCTGTGAAATCCAATTTCGAATCAATGCCATGTTGATAAAGATTCAACGCAACCGTCACGACATCGAGATTTCCGGTGCGCTCGCCGTTGCCAAATAAAGTTCCTTCGACGCGATCCGCTCCGGCGAGCAAACCCAATTCCGTCGCTGCGACGCCAGTGCTGCGGTCGTTGTGCGTGTGCAAACTGATGACGAGCGACTCGCGATTTTTTAAATTGCGACACATCCATTCGATTTGATCGGCATAAACATTCGGCATCGCGACCTCAACCGTGTCTGGCAAATTCAAAATCATTTTGCGCTGCGGCGTCGGTTGCCAGACATCCATCACGGCTTCGGAAATTTCTTTCGCGAACTCCACCTCGGTGCCAGAAAAACTTTCCGGCGAATACTGCAGTTTGATTTCGGTTCCTTTGAGGCGCGGCAAACGATCTTTGATCCATTGCGCGCCTTGCACGGCAATTGCTTTGATTTCGTCTTTCGATTTTCCGAAGACGACACGACGTTGCGCAGGCGAAGTGGAATTATAGAGATGGATAATCGCTTTCTTCGCGCCAACGAGGGACTCGACTGTTCGCTCAATTAAATCTTCACGAGCTTGCACGAGGACTTGCAACCAGACGTCATCCGGCGCGTGGCCTTTCTCGATGAGTAAACGGTTGAAGGCAAATTCCGTGTTCGACGCAGAAGGAAAACCGACCTCGATTTCTTTAAAGCCGCACTGCACGAGCGTTTGAAATAATTCCAGTTTCTGGCTGACATTCATCGGCACGGCCAGCGCCTGATTGCCATCGCGCAAATCCACGCTGCACCAGATGGGAGCGTGATCGAGGACGCGATTCGGCCATTGCCGATCAGGCAAATGCACCGGCGGAAACGCGCGATATTTTTGAGATGGAACTTTTTGCATAAATTAAAAAGCAACAACGAATGGACACGAATGGACACGAATTATGAAGAGCAAAATAAAACCGGGAACAACGCGAAAAATTACTGAGAGATTTCGCGTTCGCTTATTTTGCGTTCCGCGATTTGTTTCCTGATTTGTGTTCATTCGTGTCCATTCGTGGTTAAAAACAAAAACCCCACTACTTTTCAGCAGTGGGGTTTTAAAAATTATCGTGACCGAAATTAAAACCCAACCGCCACGCCGCCTAGCAGCGCGTTCAGTAGCAGTCGAAGGTTTAAATTGCGATTCACGAGGTAACTACTAACGGCTGAAACTTCAGCGGTCAACGGGAATTCTTAGCCATGACGACGTCGTTTTTCGCGAGTCTCAAAAAATCTTCCCAGCGCGGGGCCGTAATCTTGATCGGTGCGGAGTTGAATGGCATCGATATTTGCGGAACGAAGCATTCGCAAAAGTTCAGCCTGATTTTTTATCTGTCGTTCAGCGAACGCGGCTCTTTTCCGCGCATCATTTGTGTTTATCTCCACAACTTCGCCGGTTTCAGCATCTTTGAAAATCAAACGACCAAGGGCTGGCAACTCTAGTTCGTAACGATCCACCACCTGAATGGCGATGACATCGTGACGTTTATTAGTGGAGCGCAACGAGACAAAGGCACTTTGAATCAATGATTCAGAAAGAAGACCAGGAGTTTTCCGCTTCGAGCCGTTTTGATTTGTCGGTTGTCCGATGAAGTCAGAAACCACCACCGCAATCGCGCGATGCGAGGTGACGCGATTTAGAAATTCCAGTGCTTCATTGATGTTCGTGCCGCGTTTCTTTGGTTCATGAAAAAGTATTTCGCGAATCACACGCAACACATGGCGACGACCTTTCTTCGGTGGAATATATTTTTCAACTTCCTCGCTGAAAAGAATCACGCCGACTTTGTCATTGTTACGAATGGCGGAGAAGGCCAGCACCGACGCAATCTCCGCCGCGAGTTCGCGCTTGGATTGCGCGCCGGAACCGAACAAACCCGAGCCGCTCACATCAACGACGAGCATGAGCGTGAGTTCGCGTTCCTCGACGAATTTTTTCACGAACGGATGATTCATCCGCGCCGTGACATTCCAATCAATCGAGCGCACTTCATCGCCGGGCTGATACTCGCGCACCTCCTCGAAATTCATCCCTTGACCTTTGAAAACGCTGTGGTATTGCCCGCCAAGCGTTTCGGTCACGAGCCGATTCGTGCGCAACTCGATCTGCCGGATTTTTTTAAGAATCTCGCGGGGAATCATGCGAATTAAAAATTACGAATTGCGAAAGTTGAACTAAAAGAATAAATTCGAGACATGAGCGCAACCGAAGTTGTCGAACAATTCTGCAAACTCCCATTTGAGGAACAACATAAAGCCTTCGAGAAAATTCGTGAAGTCGTCCACGATTTCGACGAGGAACTCACGCCCGAACAAATTGCTGAATTTGAACGGCGCGGTGAACAGTTGCGCCGCAATCCCGCGAGCGGCATTCCTTGGGAACAGGTTCGGGCAGAGTTGAAAGAACGGATCAGGAACCGCTCATGCCCCGCCAAATAATCTTCGACGCGGAAGCGCGAATGGAATTTGAAGATGCCGTGGAATGGTATGACGAACAGCAGCTTGGGTTGGGTGATAGATTTGAAGCAGAAGTTCACGCCATTTTTCAACGAATCCTGAAAGACCCCGAACGATTCAAGCTGGTCAGCCGGACGATTCGTCAGGCCAGAGTCGAAGTCTTCGACAAATACAGCGTTTATTTCCGAGTTGAACCGGAGTTCATCGGTGTCGTTTCTGTTTTTCACGGCGCGCGAAACCCCGATGAATTGAAACCACGGCTGAAATGACAAGGCTTTGATCAGTTCAGCCACAAGCCGGTTTGTGTGCAATTCGATCAGCCGAAGTTTTTCAAGAATTTCGCGGGGGGTCATGGTGAATTACGAATTGCGAAGGTTGAATTGAAGGAATAAATTCTCGCCATGAGCACAAACGAACTAATCGAAAAAATGCGCCCGATGCCAACGGAAGAAAAGCGCGCGTTCGTTGAACAAGTTTGGGAGGAATACGGTGAAGAACTGGGTTGGGTTGACCCTGACTTGACACCTGAGCAAACCGCTGAACTGGATCGTCGTCTCGCTGAATTCAAGAAGAATCCCCGTGGTGGAATTCCTTGGGAACAGGTGGAAGCGGAACTTGACCAGCGTCTGGGCCAAAAATGAAATTGTTTTTCGAGGCGGACGCCAAAGCGGAATTCATTGAAGCCGCGCTTTGGTACAATCGACAACGTCCAGGTTTGGGTAACGAATTCAAAGCCGAAGTAAAACAAGCGATCAAGGCGGCTCAACCAAATCCCGAAAGATTCCGCAAAGCTCTTGCTGATGCGCGAAAAATCCGGCTGAAACGGTTTCGTAAATATGCGCTTTATTTTGCCATTGAAGGCGACGTGTTCAGTGTCTTGGCTGTTTTCCACGAATCGCGAAATCCCGATCAATTGAAAAGGCGATTGAAATGAAAAACTTGCGAGCGGCACGGTCACGAGCAGGTTCGTGCGCAACTCGATCTGCTGAATTTTTTTAAAAATTTCGCGAGGAATCATGCAAATAGATAGAAAGAAGCCAATGCAATCCAGAGGTTGAGCGAGGCGAAAACTCCCAGCGCCAGAAAGAAGTTCATGGCTCTCACGCCACATTCGCCGTGCAAAGAAAATACTGTTCGAGGCCGAAGCGGGCCGACGATCAGGAGAATCGCGCACAAAGTATAAGAAAGCCAAAACAACACCAAACCAGCCACATCAAACAGATGCGATACCGGGCGAGAGTTCTGCCAGGTAACCCGGTCGAGGATTTCGCAGATTCCGGCAGCGACCGCCATGAGGGCGACGATCAGTATAAATCGCCGGGTTGGGATTTTGAAAATCGCTGTCATGGGCGGCTATTTTGAAACTCTCACATATCGCATCGGTTTTCCGTCCCAGGTGATTTCCAATTCCTGCTGCGTGACATGGAACGGCACAATCACGTCGGTGTAGGGTGGTTCGTTATGAGTTCGCAACTCCTTCACCACGGTGCGGTTCGTGCGAACTTCCATATCCAGCTTTTCGATTACGACGTTGCCGGGTTTAGTAAACACCAATTGCGAGCCACGAATTGCGTAGCCCATTTTCAGGATTGGAGCTAAAACAGCCGTCTGCGGTAGAAATTCAATCGTATTGGTGGAATTGCTTTCCCGCCACGTTCCCAACAACAGTTTGTCCGGGCGCTCGGATGCCTGAATGTCCGACGGAAGAACGTCGAGTTTGACTGCATCGCTCCAAAACGTCGTCTGGCAATCCATCGGAGTGAAGCCCATGCGGAACAAGATGGTCTTTTGTGAAACCGGGCCGGGGATGACTATGTCCAGATTGTTCGTATATGCGCCGCCGGGCGGAATTTCGACATCGACCGCAAAATTCTTGCTACAGTCCCAACCGAGCCATGAGACATTTGTGCTGCTGGATTTCCAGTGTTCATCCCAACTGCAATTCATGACCCGCGCCGTTTGATTTATCGTTGTTTGATTTTCGACCCGGAGTTCGACGTTGAAAGGTTCTCTGAGACGAACATCCGTTTTGGTGGGCTTGATGACAACGCGAAGCGAACCGGTGTCGGGGGCGTTTGCAGAAAAACCCATCAGCGCGCCACGCACGACGAGGGCGAGGCAGAGAATGATCCCGAGATTCGTGCGAATCTCGATCTGCCGGATTTTTTTAAGAATCTCGCGGGGAATCA
>JBDSYB010000157.1:0-13768 GCA_039925885.1 Verrucomicrobiota bacterium | reverse complement strand
TTTATCTTTCCAACGAGTGCATCAACAATTGTTCCTACTGCGGCTTCTCCCGTGACAACGCGATTTTGCGCGTGACGCTTTCCGTCGATGAAGTTCTCCGCGAAGCGCGCTCTCTCAAGGAACAAGGCTTTCGCAACATTCTTCTCGTCGCGGGCGAACATCCGAAATTTATTTCCAACGGCTACATGGCCGAATGCGTCGCCGCGTTGCACGAGGAAATTCCCAGCATCTCGCTCGAAGTTGGCCCGATGGAAACCGAAGAATATCGTCCGCTCGTCGAAGCGGGCGCAGATGGACTTGTCGTTTATCAGGAAACTTACGACCGAAAAATCTACGGCGAAATGCACACCGCCGGGCCAAAGCGTAATTTCGATTGGCGCGTCGAAACCGCCGAGCGCGCCTACGCTGCCGGTTTTCGCCGACTCGGCATCGGCGCGTTGTTTGGCCTGAGCGACTGGCGATTTGAGGCGTTGAGCATAGCCGCGCACGCCGATTATTTACTCCGCAATTGTTGGAAAGCGCAGATCACGATTTCGTTGCCGCGATTGCGTCCGTGTGCGGGAGAATTTCAACCACTCACGAGTCTCAGCGACCGCGAACTTGTGCAACTCGTCTGCGCTTTTCGCATCATGTTTCCAGATGTCGGCCTTGTGCTTTCGACACGCGAACCGGCCAGCTTGCGCGACGCGCTGATTCCGCTCGGCATTACGATGATCAGCGCGGGCAGCCACACCGAACCCGGCGGCTACACCGGCGCTGGCAAAGAAAAAATCCATCAAACCGTGCGCGGCAAAATCGTCGAACTCGCCGCCGGTTCCAGCGAATGGGCCACAACGAACGGTCACGCTACCAACGCCACCGGCCAATTTGAAATCGCCGACGACCGTTCGCCCGCAAAAGTTGCTGAAAGAATCTGCCAACTCGGCTACGAACCCGTTTGGAAAGATTGGGACGCGGCGTTAACCACATAAAAGTCCAACGCGCCCAGCCAGATTGCATTGCAATGTTTCATTGTGATATGCTTAAACCGTGATCGACCTTCTCCAACAAAATCAAGACGCGGTGGCTGAAGTCTGCCGAAAATTCGGCGTGGCCCGGCTGGAAGTTTTTGGTTCGGCGGTGCGCGGTGATTTCGACATGCACAAATCTGATTTGGATTTTATCGCGAACTTTTTGCCGCCGTTGCATCCGGGTGTATCGGACAGATTTTTCGGCTTCACGGAAGCGTTGGAAAAAATTTTTGCCCGACCGGTTGATCTGTTGACCGATTCCATGTTGCGGAATCCAGTCTTGCGCGAAGAAGTCAACCGCGACCGCACCCCCATTTATGACTACCGAGGCCAAGAAGCGGCTGCATGATATCCGCATGGCTGCCGAAGCGCTCTGCCGTTTCACGGGCGGCAAAGTTGTCGAGGATTTCAAACGCGACGAACTTTTGCAGGCGGCAGTGGAGCGAAAGCTTGCGATCATTGGCGAGGCCTTCGTCCATTTGCGTGAGGAAGATGCCGCCATTGCGGAAAAATTTTCCAATGTTCGGCAAATTGTCGGCATGAGAAACCGGCTGGTTCACGGCTACGACCAACTCGACCTCGATGTTGTTTGGGATGCGACGGTCAATCATGTTCCAAAGCTGCTGAAACAAGCGGAAGCCATGCTGGAGTGAAATTTGTTCAATCATGATTCGTAATGCGGCGTTGATGGATTGAATTTCATGAAAGGCAGAATAGTTTTTAATGTTTTAGTTGTGTCTGCGTTTGCGCTGACCGCATTTATTCTGCTACAATTTTCAACGCGCAATGGACCAAATAGATTTGGGCGAGTTCGGATTGAAATGGCTCAATTAGCCGCAGCGATTGCTCAATACCGCGCGGAATTTGGGGACAGTCTTCCGGAAAAGAATTCCGATCTTATGAATATCCTCTCAGGCGAAAACCAAAAAAAACTTCAATTCTTCAGCGTTCAAGCGGAGCGAATTGATTCTCAAGGTAATTTTGTAGATCCTTGGAAAACACCTTACGAAATCAAAATATTTCACCAGACCTATTTCGCAATTCGTTCGGCGGGCCCAAACCGCACTTCGGCGACAAAGACGACTTCATCCTCAACAGTGTCTCGAACAATTTTCTGAAGCCATGAATTCGGTTGTCATCGCCAACGGAAAACAAATCGAGGCAAAGTTTCCTTGCTCACTGGAAGACTTTCTCCTCGCGCAAAAACTTTTGCCGCGCAGTGTCGTGGTCGAACACAACGGTGAAGCCGTCGCGCCCTCGGAATTTTCCAAGCGACAATTGTCTCCCGGCGACAAGTTGGAAATCGTCAAAATCGTGGCGGGCGGTTGACGATTTATTCTTTTGCGCTCAACATCATTTCTTGCTGACGTTTAAGTGCTTGATATGAAATTGAAGTTCAAAACATTTTTCCGTGGAACTATTTTAGTTTTCGCCCTCGTTTTATTTTGGGGAATCTGGGCGGGCGCGCAGGAAAAAAAAACGACCAACACCATCGTGGTTGTGGAAAAAACCGGCAAAAACCTTCTCGATCTTCCAGAAGTTCTTCGGGTCAATGAAACAGCGCTTTCGTTTGGTTTGGATCGAGTCCAGTTCCTGCAACCCCAATTGGCGGGCGGACAGCCGCGGTGGAAATATCTGGCCTCCTTGATTTACATCATTCTCGCGTTTTATATTTCCAAGTTTTTCGACTTTCTCACTCGCGTCTGGTTAAAACGTCTCGCTGAAAGGACTGAAACCAAGCTCGATGACCTCCTGCTCGAATTGCTGAATGGCCCGGTCAAAATTATTTCGTTCGTCATTTTTTTGCACATGGGGTTGAGCATTTTTTCCTGGCCTCCGCTCGTGCAGCAATTTTTTGCCAAGGGGCTGAACCTGATCGTCGTTTGCGCCTTCGTCTATGTTTTGCTCAAAGCCATTGATATGTCCGTCGGCTATTGGAAGTTGAAAACTTCGACCGATGAAAAGGCATTTGATGAACAGCTTTTTCCCATTATCCGCAAGAGCCTGAAGATTTTCGTGTTGATCGTGGCCTTTCTTTTCATCTGCGACAACGTCTTCGATCAAAACATCAAAACGATTCTCGCGTCGCTTTCCATCGGCGGCCTCGCTCTCGGCCTCGCCGCGCAAGACACGCTCTCGAATTTTTTCGGCGCAGTCGTGGTTTTCGTGGACAAACCTTTTCGCGTCGGTGACCGCATTCGATTAACGGAGGTTGACGGCACCGTCGAAGCCATCGGCCTGCGCAGCACTCGGGTCCGCAACTTGGATGGACATCTCATCACCGTTCCAAACAAAACGATGGGCAACGCCACGATCACCAACATCACGCGTCGGCCGAATATCAAATCCACGATCAACATCGGCATCACTTACGACACGCCCGCTGAAAAAGTGAAGCGCGCCATCGAGATTCTCACGCAGACCTACAAGGCGCATCCCAAGACCCACGACCTCATCATCAGCTTCAACCAGTTCAACGATTCGTCGCTCAACATTCTCGTGGTGCATTGGTGGAACTCGACCGACGTGAAGGAATATCTCGCCGGAATGCAGGAATTAAATTTGCAAGTGAAGGAGCGTTTTGATGCTGAGAAAATCAGCTTCGCCTTCCCGAGTCGCACGGTTTATTTGAAGCAGGATTCCGAGTGGCGCATTGGAAATGGAGCGACAGAAAAAAATCCTGCAGAGAAAAGTTCGTGATTTGTGAATGCCTTTGAAAATCCCGCGTTGAAAGCATTTGCCGCCCAATTAGAGCGCGAACTGATTTTTGGCGAAGTTCTTTTGCACCGATTAGAACATGGATTTGAGTTGCGTCATGTCGCCGATCGCGATTCTGAAAATCTCCGCTTAATTTCTGAAAATCAAATCCGCGCCCTGGTCCAATTTACCGCGAACGGCGAATTTCGTCCGTTGAAATCCGCGCCGAATCTGCAAAGCGGCTGGCGAATTCCTGCGAGCAATGAACCTCAACTGGAATCCGCGCTCAACACGATTTATCCCGGCGCAATAGCCGATTGGTTTGCCGTGCGGTTTTCTCAAGCGAGGCCGACGGATTATCGCGAGTTTACCAATCGTCAGACGGGAATGTATCGCACCACGACGATGCTCACCGACGAACAAGCCGCGCCGGTGATTCGCGCTTGTTGCCACAAAAAATTCTGTTTGAAACAGCGCTTGTGGACGGTGAGCGGATTGCGTGCTGATTTGTCGGAAGAAAAAAGTTTGATTCCATGTCTGGAACCGTGCGCCATTTTGCTGGAATTCGCTCGAAAAGCGATGCGCCTTGAGCAACAAAAAGATTCTAAAAAAGCGGAGCCGATAAATATGGAAGCCAGTGAAACGAATCCCGAAATTCGCGAAGCCGATTTTGAAAATCCAAACAACCCGCGCCGCCGTCAACTGGAAATCGAAAAATCAAAAACAGGATGAAAACTCTATTTACCTTGGGTCGAATTGTTGCGTCGCTTGCGCTGGGTTTTCTCTGCGGCTGTTCGTCATTCAACCGCGATTGGAAGAAAGCCAGCGTGAATCCTGCTGGCATTCAAGGCCGCTGGGAAGGAACCTGGAACAGCAAATCCAACGGACACAACGGCGCGTTGCGTTGTCTGGTGGAAAAAATTTCGGATGAAAGTTATCGCGCCCGCTTCGATTCCACTTACAAAAAAGTTTTGCATTTCAAGTCGAACGTCGTTCTCAACGGAACGCTCACCAACGATATTTTTAATTTTCACGGCGAAGCGAAACTGCCGTGGTGGGCGGGAGGAATTTACAATTATGAAGGAGCGATCAATCAGACAAATTTCTTTTCCACCTACAAGTGCAAATACGATCACGGCACATTTCAAATGAGTCGGCCTCAGTAACTGGCTCAATCTGTTTTCTTGTAATTTTTATTTAATTTGTGACTTTTTGTCCCCAATAAATTTATGAAACCACTTCGCATCGGACTCATCGGATACGGCTTCATGGGCCGCACGCACTCCAACGCTTTCACACAGGTCAAAAATTTCTTCGACCTCGAATATCAACCGGTTCTCAAAGCCATTTGCGCGCGCGACGAAAAAAACGCCAAAGCCTTCGCCAAAAAATGGGGCTACGAATCCATCGAAACCGATTGGCGCAAACTCATTGCTCGCGATGACATCGACGTGATCGACATCGCCGCACCGAACAATGTCCACGCGGAAATCTGCATCGCCGCCGCCAAAGCTGGAAAAATGATTCTGTGCGAAAAGCCGCTCGCGATGAACGGTCCTGAAGCCGAGAAAATCGTCGCCGCCGTCGCGAAAGCTAAAGTGCCGAACATGGTTTGGTATAATTATCGTCGCGTTCCCGCTGTCACGCTTGCCAAGCAACTCATCGACGAAGGTCGCCTCGGGAAAATTTTCCATTTTCGCGCGAAATTTTTGCAGGACTGGACGATCAGCGCTGATCTCCCACAAGGCGGCGCGGGTCTATGGCGGCTCGACGCAAAAGTTGCGGGCAGCGGCGTCACCGGCGATTTGCTCGCACATTGTATCGACACCGCGCTTTGGCTCAACGGCAGCATCGACACCGTCACCGCGACAACCGAAACGTTCATCAAAGAACGCAAACACACGCTCACCGGCAAAATGCAAAAAGTGACCATCGACGACGCGAGTTTATTTCTCGCGCGCTTCACGAACGGTTCGCTCGCCACATTTGAATCGACTCGTTACGCGCGCGGCCACAAAGCGCTCTACACTTTTGAAATCAACGGCGAAAACGGCTCGCTCTTCTGGGATCTCCATGACCTGCATCGCCTCCAAGTTTTCGATTACAAAGACGAAAGCAAAATTCGCGGCTGGAAATCCGTCCACATCACCGACGGCGATCATCCTTACATGAAAAACTGGTGGGTTCCCGGATTGCAAATCGGCTACGCGGAAACGTTCGTGCATCAAGTCGCCGATTTCATTCAAGGCTTGAGCAGCGGCAAAATGGCCAGCCCAACTTTCAAAGACGGCCTTGCCACCGATTACGTGACCGACGCTGTATTGAAATCCGCCAAGACATTGCGTTGGGAAAAAGTGAAGAAGGCGAAATAAATTTCTCGTTTTTGGGGAAACAACCTCGTCAAAGTCCGACGCTATTCTTTCATCGAAGTGTCGAGCATTTCGATAAACTGACGTGGAGAAAGAATTCTGATGTTTTGGAATTTTTTTAAAACCAGCAAGTCCTTGTCACCTGTGACGATGACATCGGCTTTCGCCTCTCGTGCCGTCGCGAGAACCAAATCATCGTCTGCGTCGCGGCAAATACGCTTGGGCAAGGGCTTCGGTTCAACCAATTCAGATTCGTTGCGAAGTTCAGCAATGATTTCGTCGGCTAACGCTGGATCGACTTTCATTTTTTGAATCAACGTGCCGCGAAGTTCATCGAGCAGAGGATCACAACTCACCATGCTTGCGGTGAGCAGTGTTCGTTCGTAAATCTCATGGCAAAGCCCGAGCGAAGTGAATGCCGACGCCAGGACATTGGTGTCGAACAAAACTTTCACGAGACGATTTTAAAAACGTCTTCGTCAGTGTAAATGCCGTGCGCTCGCGCCTGAGCCATCGCTCGTTCCCGCAAGCTGCGAAAACGACCCAGCGCCAAGCGTCGCCGCAACGCATCACGAACGAACTCACTTTCGGTCAAGCCCTGGATTTTTGCCGTGCGAGAAACCTCGCGCCTCAACGCAGGCGGCAAACTGATCGTTAAGGTGGTTCTCATGTAAGACATATTAAGACAAGCGATTTGAAGCTTCAAGCGCGGGATTGGCAGCGGCAAAATGGCCAGCCCCACTTTCAAAGACGGCCTCGCCACCGATTACGTGACCGACGCCGTTCTGAAATCCGCGAAAACGTTGCGCTGGGAAAAAGTGAAGAAGGTGAAATAGATTCGTCGTGCTAAATTTATTTCGTGTCCAGCAATTCAACAAACTGGCGTGGTAAAACTATTTTAATTCCCTGAAATTCTTTCAACACCAGCAAGTCGTCGTCGCCGGTTACGATGAACTGGGCGTTCGCAGCAATCGCCGTTGCTAATACCACATCGTCATCAACATCCCGACACACTGGTTTGGACAACGGTTTTGGTTCAACGATCTCGCACAGTTGATAAAACGCTGATAACGCAGCGTGCGTTGCCGGACCCAGTTTGTTTTTCCGCGAAAGCGACCCGATCAATTCATCCCGCAAACTTTCCGACCAGACATATTCAAACGGATCAGCCGCATCATCGACCCGTTCTTCAAAAAAGCCTTTGGTGGTGAATGCAGCGAAGAGAACGTTTGTGTCAAAACAACACTCTCACGAGATGATTTTGAAAACATCTTCGTCCGTCAAAATCCCTTGCATCCGCGCTTGCGGCACAAGTTCAGCCCGCGAGGCCCGGAAGGCTCGACGCCACAGCGCCACTTTCACCGCTTTGCTGACGAACTCATCTTTCGTTACGCCATCTTGTGTGGCGGCTTTCGTGAGATCGCGCTCGGTGTCTTCTGGCAAGCTAATCGTCAGACTGGATTTCATAATGGAAGGTTAAAACAAAAAGGTTTCTCCTCCAAGCGCCGGTTGAGCAGCGGCAAAATGGCCAACCCAACTTTCAAAGACGCCCTCGCCACCGATCACGTGACCGACGCCGTGTTGAAATCCGCGAAAACGTTGCGCGGGGAAAAAGTGAAGAAGGTGAAATAAATAAACTTCGCGTTAATCTGAACTCGACGAAACGGGTCAGTTTTGGCTCGTAATTCGCCATTGCCCATTCGTTTCAATAAAATACCAGCGCTTACTAGACTGCTTATTATAGGTATCGCCGGTGACTTTTGATACCACCTGCTGTTCGAGAACGATTGTTCCAATAAACGCTCTTCGCTGGTTGGTTCCACCTGAAACAATGTTTATGTCCACGATTTGAACGCCCTGCACTTTGTCCCAATAATTTTTTGGGAGGAGCAAGGAATCGAGTGATTGAGAATCATCTTTCCGGGAAACTAATTGTTCTAGCCTGCCCGCATCTCCCCGCTTCATCGCCCAAAGCATTGTTGTCAATGTGTCAATGGGTTGGTCTGTACCTCGTTCTTTCCATTCGTGATTGCCTAAATATGGATTCCTAAAGTGCAAATCATTGGTCGCATTATACAGGCTGTTTTGAAGTTTAAGGTTTTCGCTTATGAGACCTGCAAGGTTGCTTTTTTCTGTCTGAAGTAATCCAACTTGACCTCGCAACTTGGGAAGCTCAGTTGTGTTGCGCTTCAATAATTCATTTTCATTTCGCGCGTACATCAATGCATTCATCGCGTTTTTCAATTCCGATTGAGTTTGATTGAGGTGTTCGGCCAACGGCGCTTGTTCTTGTCGCAAGGCTTGAATTTGCTTTTGCAGACCAGAAACGCGGCGCGCTTCATAAATTCCCGCGCCGACTGCTGCGACAAGAGCGACGGTGATTAAAGTTTTTTGCAATGTAGTCATAACGATAGTTTTGGCTGTAGCGATGGCGGTTGAAGTTTGAATGGCTGTTGCGACAAGTGCGACCGAAGTGGAAATAGAAAGCGCCAATCCAATCGGCGCGGCTTGAACCGCATTCGCCGAAATCAAAACCACCAATCCGCTCGCGCCAATCGTCACATTTCGTTTCGAGAAAAATTCGCGCAACCGTTCCACCGCGCGGCTCACCCGTTTTTGTGCGGCTTCTTCGCTGACGTTGAGCGTTTGCGCGATTTCGCGAGCGGACTTGCGTTCAAAGTAGCGGAGCAACAATGCGTCGCGGTCCGATTCGCTCAATTCGCCGAGCGCGGTGTCGAGATGTGGTTCGACATTTTCCCAGGCGACATCGGATTCATGGGCGAGCAATTCATTCATGGCAACGGCCTCCTGTTCGCGCGCGCGACGGCGCTCGATGGTGCGCACGGTTTGAGCGGCGATGTTCTGTGCGGTGCGATGCAGCCAACCGGAAAGCACGGTGCGATCCGATAATTGCCGCGCGTTCTTGGCGAAAGCGACAAACACGCCTTGCGTCACGTCTTCAGCGAGATGCGGGTCACACACCATTCGTCGCGCGGCGGAATAAACGAAATCCACATGACGACGCACCAATTCGGCAAAGGCCGCTTCGGAACGGTTTTCCGCATAGGCGCGCAAGAGTTGTGAGTCTGTCTGATCGTTCACTTGCCTATTGTTAGCCGCCGACTCGTAAATCGGACAGGGAAACCATATTTAAAGTGACGAAGGTGAAATAAATTAACGGATTCGTTGGCGCCTGTTGACGTGCTAAATGGCGTCATTATGATTACCGCATGAGCAAACCCATCCAAATTAAAGGAGCATCGGAAACCTTGCGAATGCGGTTGGAAGAAAGCGCGCAGACCAATTTTCGCAGTTTGAATCAGGAAGCGTTGGCGCGGCTGGAGCGGAGCTTTGAAATGGAAGACGCGCTGACCCGTGACAGAGATCAAAAGTGGATCGACGAGGCTATGGCGAGTCCTGTCAAGCCCGGTGGAATCAATCAACTGCGGAAAATTGCCGAACGGGTTCTCGCGACGAAATGAGAATCAACCACCGGTCCACTTTCGACGCGGATTTGGCTAACTGCTCGAATACTTCCGCGACAACGCCGGAGACGCGGTGGCGTGGAGGTTTGTTGAGGCGGTGGAACGACTGGTTAAGCTGATCTCAAAACATCCCATGATGGGGCGGGAACGCCGCGATCTGAAGCCTCCGGCATCCGAAGTTTTATTATCACCGAATTCCGCAACTACACTCTGTTTTATCGGGTTGAAGGAAAGACGCTGGTTTTGCTTGGGCTCCGTTATGGCGGAATGAATTTCTCGACGTTGTTCAACTGAATTTCATTAAGTCGCCATTTTATTCAGAGCCTGAGCAGGGGCAAAATTTCAAATTTGTCCTGTTTTGAAAACTACAAAACTTGTCCTGTTTTGCTCGCACCGCGACATAATTGGTTATTCACCGCCGCTTTTGAGACCCAAAGCTAAAGATTTTTTCCTTCCTGCTCTGCGGCTCCTCGCCTCTTCGTTAAACATTTTTGTTTTGCAAAGTGTCACGCTGCGGAATTTGCAACATTTGGAATTGCCTCGTTAAAAAGTTCGCTGCTAGGTTTCTTGCACATTTCCAAACGAAAAAATTTATGAGCGCAACAACAACCTCACCAAAAAATAATTTTCCAAAACTTCATAACGCCATGTGGCCGGGACTGGTCGGCAAAGGTTCGCCCGGCGCGGAACCGTGCATCGCCCTCGACACCATGCTCGACCTCACCGCCAAAGCCGAAGTCAACGGCGTGAAATTCGATGGCGTCGATTTGTTTCTTTACGACCCGCATGTGTCCATCGACATCAATGACGACGGCATTAAAAAACTCGCCGACAAAATTAAGAAAAAAGGTTTTGAAGTCGGCTCGGTCGTTGCGCCGGTCTGGTTCGATGGCTCGGCGATGGGCGACGAAACGAAAAAGAAAAATTGGCTGACCGCCGTGCGCAAAGCGTGCGGCATCGCGCAGAAATTGCGCAAACTCGGCGTGCGCCCTCACGGCGTGGTGCGAATTGATTCCGCCGCCGGCGTGAGCGATTGGGAAAAAGATCCGAAAGGCAGCACCAAGAAAATTGTCGCGTCATTCAAAGAAGCCGGAAAGATTGCTAAAGACCACGGCGAAAAACTCGCGGCGGAAGGCGAAATCTGCTGGGGCGGCATGCACAGTTGGCGCGCGATGCTCGACACTCTCGAAGCCGTCGGCCAGCCGAAGGTCGTCGGGTTCCAGGCCGACATGGCGCACACGCTTTTGTATTTGCTCGGCTACAACGAACCGAAACACCGCATCGTCCCGAAAAATTTCAGTTGGGAACCCGGCGCATTTCACGAAGCGATGAAGAAAATGACCAAAGCGCTTCGCCCGTGGACGCTTGATTTCCACGTCGCGCAAAACGACGCGACCGTCAAAGGCTCCGGCTCCCACGACAAAACCGGTCGTCATTGTCTCGCGACTGATCCAAACGGAAAATTAAACATCGCGCGCGACGCCGGTTACTGGATGCGCGACGACGCCGGCAAAGTGACGAAGAAATTCAAACACATCTGCTGGGACGGCTGCATGTTCCCGAACGACGTGATGATGAAACAGGAAACGTGGAACAACATTTTGGCGTCAATGATTCAGGTGCGCGAGAACCACGGGTGGAGGGAATAAATCGAGCGTTGAAAATTATCTTTTCCCACTTCGCCGCATACGATTAAGGATGTTTTCGAAATCAAATTTGCGTGCGGTGCCGTCTTTTCCGATGCGCCAGACCGAGGGGGGTTGATTTTCTTTTACCAATCGTTTGATCGTCGGGAATGCTTTTGAGATGCAATCGGCCTTCCCTTCGCGCGAGGCTCCATTAAGACCGTGAAGTACAAATACAAAAGTTTTCGATCTTGCGAGCCTTTGCAAAAAGAGTGGGCTTGAAGTTGTAGCATTGTCGCCAGTAATCACAACCCACCCTTGTTCTCCGACCGACATCAGCCAATCTTCGTCAGCCGTTTTCTGTGCAAATTCTTCGTCATGGAGAACAATATTTAAACCTTGTGAGATCAATAAATCGCGAAAAATCCGACCGCCAGAATTGCGGTCGATGAACAACGTTAAAGATTCAAGCGGCGAGCCGTTCATGCCACCGGATCGCCTCTTCCACTTCGTCTGGGGTTGCAGCGTAGTCTTGTGCTAGTTCCGAAATTTTTTCTCCAGCGACGAACCGTGCAGCAATCGCCTCTGCACCAACACCAAGTCGAGTGAGACACGGGCGGCCAAAATTTATAGTCGGATCAATAACAACGCTTTCCTGCCGCTCACCTTCGCGGCGGGGGAAAAACTGCGCAGCATATCCATCGTTGCCATAAATAATCTGCTTCAGGCCTTCCTTGATAATTTCTTTATCCACCAATTGCCCGCGTTCCGAAAGAGAAACTAAATTCTCATCCAACTTCATGAACAGATTATGCTTATCGTGATAAAATTCACGATGAGCCAAAAAATGAAGGTCGCCTCCCATTTCTAGTAAAAAATCCAGTGCGGTTCGAAATCGTTTTAGTGGAATTCCATACCCACGTCGGATTGCTAATAAAACATGCGCTTCGACGAGATCTAAAAACGATATTGGTTCTCCTTTGACTTGCGCTCCGGGCAGTACGGCCTTTGCCCATTTTTTCCCATCGCCCACTTTATAGTTTCTTCCATGAAACCAAGCTCGCAGTGTCGATGGATTGGAGCCAAGATAGCGCGCGGCTTCTGCCAAGGGATAGGCAGGTAGCAATTTGATTTCCGATGGAGAAGTTCGACGCACAATTGAACATTAAACGCGCCTTCACCGGTTGCAAGAGCGTTCTAAAGGAAGCACAAACGAGTGAACCATTTGAAGGCGCGTTTGGGGCGACGCTAGTTTCACATCGGCGAGCTGAATGTTTTGGATTGCGCCGTGTCGCGCTCAAAATCAACCTGAATTAAAGTTGAATTGTTTATATGAGTGACAAATCTAAAATCGAATGGACAGACGCGACGTGGAATCCCGTGCGCGGTTGCACGAAGATTAGTCCCGGTTGCGCTCATTGCTACGCTGAAACGTTCGCAGAACGTTTTCGCGGTGTGCCTGGCCATCCTTTTGAATTCGGTTTCGATCTGAAACTTGTTCCTAAGAAATTAGCAGAACCTTTTCGATGGGGAACGCCGCGGAAGATTTTCGTTAATTCGATGAGCGATTTGTTTCATCCGAACGTGCCAACTGAATACATCGTCAAAGTCGCAAAAGTAATGTGCGAAGCAAACTGGCACACTTATCAGGTTCTAACCAAACGCGCTGACCGTCTCGAAAAATTGTTGAAAAGTGAACTTCGATTCACCACTAAACAAAATCATATTTGGTGGGGAGTCAGCGTCGAAAATCGCAAACATGGTTTTCCACGGATTGATCATTTGCGCAATTCTCCCGCTCCAGTTCGCTTCCTTTCCGTCGAACCGTTACTGGAAGATTTGGGGAAAATAAATTTACGCGGAATGGATTGGGTAATTGTCGGCGGCGAAAGCGGTCCCGGAGCACGACCAATGGAATCAGAATGGGTGCGCACCATTCGCGATCAATGCGATAAAACTGGAGTGGCGTTTTTCTTCAAACAATGGGGCGGCGTTCGCAAAGCAAAGACGGGCCGAACACTCGACGGCGAAACATACAGTGAATTTCCTAAATTGGAGAGAACGTCTGTTTCAAACTTAAAACTTCGACTCGCTTCGCTTAATCGTTGGGAAGCTGAGTTGAATCTCGCTGCCGCATAATCGAACTGTTCGCCGGGTAGAATTTCAAAGCTGTTGCCGGAACAAACCGGTAAACCATTCGAAGGTGCGTTTAGTCCATGGCGCTTGTTTCACATCGGCGAGCGTCATCGTTTTGGATTGCGCCTTGTCGCGCTCGAAGTCGGCAATCATGCGCGCCGTGAACGCCGCATCCAGCACGTTCATGTTGGACTCGTCGTTGATGTCGAAGGAGCGTTCGTCGAAATTCACCGAGCCGCAGCTTACAAAGGCGTCATCCACGATCATGATTTTGCAATGCAACATCGCGGGATGATATTCGTAGATTTTTACACCCGCTCGCATGAGTTGCGGCCAGAGCGTGCGCGAGGCGTTGCGAACGAGGTTGGCGTCGATGTTGCCGGGAGTGATGACTTCGATTTCCACGCCGCGTTTGCGAGCTTGCAACAACGCTTCCAGGGCAAGGT
>JBDSYB010000156.1:0-5167 GCA_039925885.1 Verrucomicrobiota bacterium | reverse complement strand
ATGGTTCAACGCGAAAGCATTCCTGTCCACGCCGCGAGGGCGATAGGGATCAAGGCCCATCCAAGAACCGTGTGGATGCGACGCCACACATGGGTCAGGATATATTCCTCCTTCGGCTTCCAGACATCCGCGTCGTGCAATTTGATGATCGGCAGGTAAACATCCACGCTATACCAAAACGGGCTGTATTTGCGCCCGGTGAATTCGGATTTTTGAGGTTCCATGCGATTAGGCTGAAAAATTACACAACCAAACCCGATGATCGCCACGCTCCAGAAAATGGCGCGCTCAGGACTCCGGCCGTAGCCAACAAATTGTTCGAGAAAGAAACTCCAGACCCACGATGGGCCGCTTAAAACTTCTTCGCGTTCGCGTTTCTTTTGCGCGCGGAAGAAGGCATTCGCCTCTCGCGGATAGCCGAGCTTGCGGTAGTAGTCGTCGAAGCGCGAAAAGACATCGGCAGAATAAGCGGTGCCGTGCGCGGTGCGTTGCACGAGGTTGAAAAGATTTTTCCACGAGTCTTTTTCGGACCCGGCGCTGATGCGGGTATAGGTCATGCCATTGAGCCAGAGCCACGGGTTGTCGTCGTGAATCCTGGGCCAAGCCGTCTTGGAAAAATCGAGCGCGTTGAACTTCGCATCTTTAAAAGAAACGTATCCCGCAAAACTGCACCCGACAAAACTGGACGCCGCCCCAACCCTGACCTCTTCAAAGTTAACCAGCGCGGCAGCGTTGGTGAAAACGCTCCCATCAAACCGGCAGTTCTCAAGAATATGCGCCGATTGAAAGGTCACCCGCCCGGCAAAGCTCGCATTCGAAAAAAAAGCGTCGCCGCCCGTTTTTAAACTCGTGAAATCAACAGGACCAATCGGGCTAGTGAAGTGCGCTTCCCTGGCGCTGAACATCCCGGTGATCTCCAGTTGTCCCGCACTCACTCCCGCGGCAAAAGTCGTTTTGTCGAACACCGCCACGCGCTCAATCTTCATCGAGGAAAAATTAGCCGTCTTCTCGAAAATGGAACCCGTGAGCGAAAAACCATTTTCAAAAATGCTTTTGGAAAAGTTCGCTTCACCGGCGAACCGACATTCTACAAGCCTCGTTTCGTAATGCACCACTGCGTTGCGCAGATCAAGCACGTCGAGAACGACCGCGTGTTCGATGGAAAAACCGTTGCGATGCACATTGGTGCCGCTCTGGGTCAGGAGCGCTTCCAGGAACGCCGCGCGCAAAACGCGATTGGTTTCATTGGCGAATTCCGTTTTCAGATCAGCGATTTTTCCGGCGACCACTTGTGCGAGAACAAATTTCTCGGAAGCCTTAAGAGTCGGTGCGTCGAGCAGAAGTTTTGGCAAAAGACGCTCTGCGCCCGACAGGCACAGAGGAAACAGCGCAAGAATTGCGATGGTCTGGAACAAACGGTTGGCAAGCATCGGCCCGCAGCATAAAGGGGAGAAATGAAAAAGCGATGCGCAGGAACAATTTGTGTGGAGTGCATTTACGATAATCTGTTTGCAATCAGGCGAAACGTCGGCAACTTTTCTGCCCTGAGTCGGGACGTAGCGTAGCCTGGTAGCGCGCTTGTTTCGGGTACAAGAGGTCGGGGGTTCGAATCCCCCCGTCCCGACCACTTTTTAAAAATTTCACTCGCGAAAATCGCGCGAAGTGGAACCTTGCTCCGCGGTGTTCCGCCAAGCGATGTCAACGATACAAAACTTTTTTCGTATCCCGCTCCTCACCCGCCAGCGCATCCGTTTGGCGTATGTGGTCGCACTCGTCACAGACGCTTTGCAAATTGTTACAGGCCCTTTTGGTTTGGTGGGGCTGGACCAAATTCTCGATGTCGCGGCGATGATTTTAACCAGCCGGTTGCTGGGATTTCACATGCTGCTGCTTCCCACTGCGATCCTGGAATTTGTTCCGTTGCTCGGCCTTTTGCCAAGTTGGACGGGCTGCGTGGCTTTGCTGATTTCCATTCGTAAAAAAGAACAAAATTATTCTTCTTCAACTGCGCAGTTGGAAGTGCTGCCGCCCCGGTAAAAAAGTGGCGACGCCGATTCCGTGATAAATAATCGGCGAAATCATTTCGTCATCGCAGGTCTTGGTCGCGGCTTGTAATGGGTCAGCACATCGGTTTGATGGCGGTTGCCCGCTTTGCCGCCGTGAAAACCAGAATGCGAATAGACCGGGCTGTCGAGGCGATCCGAGACTTTGCCGGTTTTAATTTCATCGGTCAAATCCGCCACGCTGTCGAGAATGCGCGTTGGTTGGTAAACGTAATCGCCGACCACTTCCAGTTGCGTCGAGCCAGTCAGAACGAGAAAACCATACATGCCCGATTCAATCGCGCCGCGAATATCTGTCTCCATCGTGTCGCCGATCATCACGACTTCATTCAAATTTGTCCGCGCCAGTTCCGTCAATTTTTTTCGCGCGCGATGGAACATATAACCATTCGGTTTGCCGAGATAATATGCGCGACGACCCGTGCTCGCTTCCAGAAAAGCCGCCGTCGAACCTGCGCCCGGTCGAGTTTGTTGCTTGGCGACGGGGCACCAGTTGTCTGGATTGGTGGCGAGAAGTCGCGCGCCCCGTTCGACGCATTCGTGCGCCTTGGTCAATTTTTCCATCGAAGCGTTGCCTTCGCCGACCACGACGTAGCTCGGACTGATGGCGTCGTTGAAAATCTTCCGCTCATGCAACGCCGTGAGCAAACCGCCTTCGCCCAGCATAAACGCCGTGCAATTGGGATGCGTCTCGCTCAGAAATTCCGCCGTGTTCATCGCCGACGTGTAAAAATGCCGCGACGAAACTCCCTGGATGCCCAAATGTTTCAGGCGCACCGCCAGATCCTCCGGCGTCGGGGCGGAATTATTGGTCAGGAAAAGAAAGGGCGTGCCGCTAGAGAGAAGCGCAGCCACAAATTCCGCCGCGCCTTCCACGAGTTGATTCTCGCGGTAAATCACTCCATCCATGTCAATGAGATAGCCAATTTTCATAATAAAATGCGAATGCAGAACGGTAGAAAAACGGCTACCGCGCCGCAGAAGTTTGGGAATGCGTCTCGGGTTTTGAGACGCGCTGATATTTAACTCTAACGCCGACTAATGGCGAATTGTTTTTTGAAACGTTTTCGAAGCAACTCGCTTCTGTGCAGTGCGATCTACCGCCCAATCCCACTTCCGATCCCACCCTCGTGAGCCTCCTGATGTTCCACCTTGATGGACAGGTTTGGTTTGAGGCCAGCCAGCGCGGGCAGAACGTGATTCAGAACCTGCTCGGCCGACATTCGGAAAGTCCGACCACGAGCCGACACCTTCAACCAACCCTTCTTATCCCGGCAATAGCGTTCCGTAAAAGTCTTGGTCGAGATCAAGATGACGTAACTGTCATTAGTGAGGTTCATACTCGCGAAGATACTTTCCCAACCCACTAACTTCTAACCCAAAAATACTTTTCGCACAGGCTGGTGCTTTGTTATGCGTCATCATCTTTTCAACAAAGTCTCAAGATGACGTTCCATCGGCGTCCAATCCGCCTGATTTGTGCGATAAGTCTGGCGATAGGAAATCAATGAAGGCAAGAAAGTAGAACGAAAGGAATCGACCCGCCAGCCTGATTCAGAAAGAACTGCAACTGAATCCGCAAACCAAAGGCGTTCTAATACCCGGATCGCCTGAGTCGAATCTCGGGTCTGAAGCTTTTGCAAAGCATCCGAGGCAGAAATTGCACTAGCGATGTGAGCAGTAACGACGCGACCTACACCGGCGCGATAACCGAAGAATCCAGCGGCCAAGGAACAAATTATTATCGCAAGGATGGTGTTGAGATATTTCATGAGGCCTAGACCCTGTGGCTTGCCAGCAACTTCCAACCAGTGCCTTAGTGCGTTGCGCAGCCGATTTTTCCAACGGCGAAGACGAACGCAAATGCGCTCGCCGCCAGCAGCCACGGATTGCCCTTCACCGCGAAGAGATAAATCCCGAGTCCCAAAACTGCGCCGATAAAAACCCAGGCAAAACAGGCTAAAAAGAATTTCATGTGGCGATGTTAGTTTGCTTTCAAAACGTTTCAAGTCTGCTAAAAAAATAAACTCGCGACCTCATTTATGAATCTGCGATTTCATTAACACCGCGGCTTTAGCCCGGTGGAAAGAGATAATTCGAGGACGCAACCGTTTCAACGGTTTCTGGATAAGATAAACCGTTGAAACGGTTGACCTCAGTGTGCAGCGCTAATCACCGCGCTAAAGCCACGGTGTTAATGAGAGGCCAACAAGTGGGACGCGCCCTTCGCAGGAGTTTCATTCAAACTTCCGCGCCGGTATCCTTGCAGATCAAGCGTGACGTGGGCGTAACCGATTTTCTTAATCTCGCTCGCAATCTTCACAAAGGTTTCGTTGGAAAAAATCTTTTCCATTTCGTCAATGCCGATTTCGATGCGCGCAAGTTGCCCTTGCTTCACTTCGTGATGGCGGACGCGCACGTCGAAAAATCCGGCGTCGCGCAAAACGGATTCTGCTTCTTCGATCATGCGCAGCTTTTCCGGCGTGACGGCCTCGCCGTAGGGAATGCGCGAACTCAAACAGGCCATCTGCGGTTTATCGGCGGTCGGCAGGCCGAGCTTCGCGGAAAGCTCGCGGATCTCAGTTTTCGTCAAACCCACTTCCTTAAGCGGCGCGCGGATTTGAAATTCCGTCGCAGCCTTGGCGCCGGGACGATGATCGCCGATGTCGCTGGCGTTTTCGCCGTAAGCAATGACCGCGAAATCCTCCGTGCGCGCGATCGGTTCGAGTTCCGTGAACAATTCGTGTTTGCAGAAGTAACAACGGGTGTTCGGGTTTGCGAGGTAAGACTGGTTTTGAAATTCGTTCGTATGAACGATGCGCAGAGGAAACGAAAATTTCTCCGCAATCTCAATGGCTTCCTGCAGCTCACGTCTTGGCAGGCTCGGTGAATCCGCAATCACCGCCAACGATTTGTCGCCGAGAACTTCGTGCGCGACGTGCGCGAGAAAAACGGAATCGACGCCGCCGGAATAAGCGACGAGACACGAACCGTAAGAGCGCAACAAAGCGCGAAGCTGTTCTAATTTGGTATCTGACACGAGGAGAAACTGCCATCAATGCGTCTGAAAGTCGAGTCACCGCGCTCATCGAAATACTCCGAAC
>JBDSYB010000155.1:0-16038 GCA_039925885.1 Verrucomicrobiota bacterium | reverse complement strand
CGACTGCGCCGCGCAGCGATTTTCCAGCGGCAAGTTCTTCGCGAATACGTTCAAAAATCAAGACGTTGGCATCGACCGCCATGCCGATGGTCAAGACGACACCGGCAATGCCCGGCAGCGTGAGCGTGGTGCCAATCGAACACATGACGCCGAGAAGAATAATGAGGTTCAGAATGAGCGCCACGTTGGCAACCAATCCAGCCAACATGTAATAAACCAACATAAAGCCCGCCACTAAAATAACACCGATGATAGCCGCTTTGACTCCGCTGCGGATAGAGTCTTTTCCGAGCGACGGATCGACGCCGCGCTCTTCGATAATTTTTACGGGCGCTTCCAGGGGATTTTCTAAAACATCGGCTAGTTCACGCGCTTCCTTGTATTCAAAATCGCCGTTGATCATTCCCCTGCCTCCCATGATTGCCCCTTGAATTTCAGGTGCGGAATAAAGCTCGCCATCGAGGACGATAGCCAAGTGGCGTTTGATGTTTTCACTCGTCACCTGTCCGAATACTTCTGCGCCCTTATTATCGAGCTCGAAATCTATTTGGGGCACATTGGAAACAGGATCGCGAATAACATACGCGCGCTTGATATTCTTTCCGGTCAAACCTCGGAATCCGCCTCCCGCACCGGCGATTCTTTTCGAAACCAGATAAGACTCCAGCGCGTAAGTGCCATCTTTGTTTCGTCTTTTTGTTTTTAAAATTTCATAACCAGGTTCGGTAATTCCTTGCTGAAGCAACTCGCCACTTTTCTCGTGAACGAGTCGGAATTCGAGGAAAGCCGCCTTTTGAATTTTTCGTTTATATTCTTCCTTCAACTCTTCGGACAAGCCGGGAAGCTGTATCAAAATGCGATCATTACCAGCGGGCTGAATCAATGGTTCGGCAACGCCAAATTTATCAATGCGTCTCCGCAGGACTTCCACGGCTTGTGAAAGCGCGTTTTCTTTGGCCTGGGTGCGTGTCAGCGTGTTGGTATCGGAATTTTCCAGCTTACTCGTATCCATCCCGACCAGAAAAGAAGTTCCACCTTGTAGATCGAGGCCTAGCTTGATCTTTCCGGAAGCATTTTTCTGCAACCGATTTAAAATCGCCTGAGTCGGATCTTGTTCAGCTTTGGTGTCGATGAAGGCAAAATATTTTTTTATGTCATTCGTGCCGATGGCCGATTTGAGGCTGCCGTAGGAGCGGGCTGGATCATTCCCGCGCAATGCCTCCGCTTGTTTGACGATGGCGGTGAAGTTCGTGTCGGTTTGCGTGGCGTCGTCTTTAAATTGCTCGATGAGATCGCGGCTTGTTGGCGGATAAATTTCCCAAAGCGACCAGACGACCAGAAAAACGACCAATGCCCATTTCCAAAAATTATTGCGCTTCATGAAAAAATTAGGAGTCGGTGGAGTCGCCCGAACGGTCGGTGACCTCGCTGACGGCGGATTTCAAAACTTCCAGTTTTGTATCGGCGGAACGGAGCGAAATACTCTTTTCTTTGACGGCAATAACGGTGCCGATAATTCCGCTGGTGGTCACGACCCTGTCGCCCGCTTTAACTTGCTTGAGTAATTCCTGATGTTGTCTGGCTTTCTTTTGCTGTGGGCGGATCAGGATGAAATAAAAAACCACAATCATCAAAATAAAGGGAACCATCTGCATATAGATCGGGGTGGCAGGCTGGCCCGGCTGGCCCGGTTGCGCGGAAGGCGCGCCCATAGCTAAAATCGCCGTTAGAGAAGTCAGGTTCATACTTTTTTTATTGAGCCGCTCAATCTAGGGATGGAAGTCGATTTGGCAAGCTTAACGTTGCCAGGAAGAAATTGAATATTTCTCAACCGCGATCATCGACTTTCAACGAATGTTTCACGCGCGCCGAAAGAATTTTTTGCGACGGAATATAGTTTGCGATGAATTCGCGGCGAAATTCTCCAAAAGTTCCGGCGGCAATGTGTTTTCGAATGTCCGCCATTACTTCCAAATACATGTGGGAGTTGTGAACGCTGACCATGCGTAGTCCGAGGATTTCGTTCACGTTCAACAAATGACGGAGATAAGCACGGGTGAAATTCTTGCAGGCAAAACATTCGCAGCCCTCTTCGATTGGGCGGAAATCCATTTTCACCGCGCCGCCTTTGACGTTGTAAGTTCCTTTGCGCGTAAAGGCGGTTCCGTTGCGGGCCACGCGCGTCGGCAAAACACAATCGAACATGTCCACGCCGCGCGCGACCAGTTCAACGAGCTGCGCAGGCGTGCCGAGACCCATTGCGTAGCGCGCTTTGTTGGCAGGCAGAAACGGCTCCGTCATTTCAACGGCTTGCATCATTTCGTGTTCCGGCTCGCCCACGCTGACACCGCCAATGGCATGGCCGTCGAAATCCATCGCGGTAATTTCTTTGGCACAAGATTCGCGCAATCCAGGATTGTTCGCGCCTTGCACGATCCCAAAAACCATTTGACCATTGGCGCGCGGTTGTTCGCGACATTCCTTCGCCCAACGAATCGTTCGCTCCACGGCTCCATGAAGTTCCTTTGAAGTGCAACCATGCGCCGGACATTCGTCAAAACACATCGCAATGTCGGAGCCAAGAATACGCTGGATTTCCATCGCTTCCTTCGGCCCGAGAAATAGCGGCGAGCCATCGAGATGCGAACGAAACTCCACTCCATGCGGTTTAATTTTCCGAATTTTTGAGAGACTGAAAACTTGAAAGCCGCCGCTGTCGGTGAGAATTGGCAAGGACCAATTGATAAATTTGTGAAGGCCGCCCGCCGCTTTAATAATCTCCATTCCGGGGCGGATATTCAGGTGGTAGGTGTTGCCAAGAATAATTTTCGTTCCCATTTCCAGAAGCTCGCGCGGGTCCAACGCCTTGACGCTACCCTGCGTTCCAACCGGCATGAAAACCGGCGTGTCGATGACGCCGTGCGCCGTGGTGAGTTTTCCCAAACGCGCTTTGGAACTCGAGTCGGTCTTTAATAATTCAAACATCACGCGCAATAAGCCATGAAACAGGAACAGCGGACAAGAAATTCAACTTTGAAGAGTTACTTTCGGACGGTTGTGTTCTCGACCATCCAGCGCACATCAATGCCCGAATCAGGAGCGGCTGGGACGTTGAGCGTTAGCTTTCCATCATATGTCAGGGGAGCTTGTATTTTTTTCCCGCGCCATTTGTGAATTTCCGAATGCCCATCGGCGAACGAAAAACCGCAGGCGCCATTATGATAGCTTGCAGGAAAATCGATAATCTGAGCGTTGGGATACGAACCGGAGGCGACGTAAGGATCGGCTCCGGTACAAGCGACGGCGAATGCGCCATCGTTGATGCTGTCGGGGTGTTCGTCCACAAAAACAAAAGTTTTCGAGGGGGTTTTGATGGCGGCTCCTTTTTCGTAGGTGCGCCAGACATTTTGCGTTGCGGGAGGATCACCAGCGTATTTTTTATCGAACCACGAGCCCCATCCAAAAGCTTGATTCATGGAATTGCTACGAACGCGGGGTAATTTTTTGCCGCCAACCAAGACGGTGGAAAGATCGGCCGGGCATTTGAAAATATTTTTATTCTTGCCCACATAAGGCCAGAGTGGACTTTTCACCATATCCTGGTTGATGTTCCAGTGCGATGGAGTCACCGGAACGAGAAAATCCACATTGCCGCTTATCCAATTTGGACGGTTAGGCATTCCATCTTGTGCAGCGATCAAGCGATCCTGACTGTCGTCTCCATACATTCTCCAAGCCAATGTGAGTTGGCGCGTGTTATTCAGACACATGATGCCTTGCGCCTTGGTTTTGGACTTCGCCAAGGCGGGCAAAAGCAGTCCGGCCAAAATCGCGATGATCGCTATGACAACCAGGAGTTCGATCAATGTAAAAGCAGGTGAAATAATTCTTTTCGAATCAAGAACTACGTGGGGCATCGAGACGAGATTGAGAGACAATTCGACCAAAGTCAAACACCGGATAACAGGCCGAAAACTTTAGCCAACAGATCGTCAGTTTTAACGAAAGCTATTTCTCCTCCGCGCAATTTTAATTCCACTTCACCATTGGCCAAAGATTTTTCGCCAATGGTAACTCGAATCGGGAAGCCAACTAAATCCGCGTCTTTAAATTTCACGCCGGGTCGGTCATCGCGATCATCCAAAATCACATCAATCTTCTGTGCAGAAAGTTCGGCGTAAATTTTTTCGGCGAGCCTCATCACCGGGCTATCCTTGACGACGCCGAGTGGCGTGATGCAAACCTGATACGGCGCGACACTAAGCGGCCAGATGATTCCGTCTTTATCGTTCGATTGTTCAATGATCGCCTGCATTGTTCGCGTGACGCCGATTCCATAACAGCCCATGAACGACGGCTGTTGTTTGCCCGATTCGTCCACGAAAAGCGCCTTCAATGCTTCCGTATATTTTGTGCCGAGTTTAAAAACATGACCGACTTCAATGGCGCGGCGAATTTTCAACGGCTGGCCGCATTTTGTGCAAGGCTCGCCCGTTTTTACCGAGCGCAAATCCGCCCATTGCTTGACTCGAATATCGCGTTCCATGGAAACGTTGCGGTTATGAAATCCATTTTCATTCGCGCCGGTTGTCATCCCATTTGCGCCGCGCAAAGTTTCGTCAGCGTAAATTGAAAACTCCGTAACGCCCACGCCGCCGAGACTTCCGGGATACGCCTTCAACGCGGCAAAAACTTCATCAGCCGTAGCCGCACGAAAGTTCGCAGTGCCAACCATTCCCAACAATTTTGCCTCATTCAGTTGATGATCGCCGCGCACCAAAATCAAAACCGGTTTGTCTTCCACGATGTAAACCAGCGTCTTGATTTGTTGTTCCGCCGGAATGTTCATCGCCTTGACCAGCGACTCGATGCTCTTGAGATTCGGTGTCGCAAATTTCTCGACTTCGATGTTCGGTGTTCGATGTTCGGTGTTCGATGTTGTTTGGCTCTGCGCTTTCTCAATATTCGCCGCGTAACCGCAGCCGTCGCAATAGACGACTTCGTTTTCCCCCGTTTCGGCAGGAACCATAAATTCGTGCGAAAATTTTCCACCCATCAAACCGGTGTCGGCTTCGACTGGAAACGTTTTCAATCCGCAACGCTGAAAAATCTGCGTGTAAGCGTCATACATTTTTTGATAACTCACCTGCGCCAGTTCATCCGTCGTGTCGAAACTGTAGGCGTCTTTCATGATGAACTCCTTCGCACGCATCAGTCCGAAGCGCGGGCGAATCTCGTCGCGAAATTTCGTTTGAATCTGATAAAAATTTTTGGGCAACTGTCGATAGGAATTAATTTCCCCGGCAACCATCGTCGTAATGACTTCTTCGTGGGTTGGGCCAAGAATCCATTCCTTCTTCGCGCGGTCATGAACTTTGAAAAAAACTTCCTGCGCGGTTTCGTAGCGTCCGCTTTGTTGCCAGATTTCCGGCGGTTGCAGCGCGGGCATCAAAACTTCGAGAGCGCCCGCGCGATCCATTTCCTCGCGAACAATTCGTTCAATTTTGCGGAGCGCGCGCAGGCCGAGCGGCAAAAAAGTGTAAAGTCCGCCGGCCAGCTTGCGAACCAGCCCCGCTCGCAATAAAAGTTTGTGCGAAAGAATCTCCGCTTCGGCAGGAGTTTCTTTGAGAGTGGGAATGAGAGCTTGTGTCCAACGCATAAATTTATTCCGACAAAGTATCGCGCAGAAAACCTGGCGTGCAGATGATAGTAGGTGACAGGCCAAGCAAACGCGTTTCCAGCGCCAGTTCTCGGTGATCAACTTTGTAAAGCGGAGAATTCTCCGAAACGAGAAAAAGGTCGGCGATCAAAATCGCTTCAGCAATTAGGTCTGACTCGATTCGCATTTCTTCCGAAATGATTTTGGATTGCCGCAAATGATAACCCACAATCCAAGTGAGTTTGCGTTGTGAATCGTCCAAGGAAGCCGTTTTAATTTTCCATTCTGAATTGACTGCTTTCAATGCGCGAAACGCCAACAAAGAACTTTTTTCTTCACTTTGGCGAGAGTGAAACTCAAGTAAATCTTCCGTTGCAGGAGTAACAATAAATGAGAAAGGGCGCGGATGTTCCAACAGGAACGAAAAAGTATCCCAAGCTTTTTCGTTCGCGTCGGCTAATTCCAGAATGAATCCACTGTCAACCGCAACGATCATGTTTTTCCATGGGAAAGCGGCTCCATCCCGCCGCCGTGACGTTGGCGCGAAAATTCTTCCATGCGCTTTCGATATTTATTAATCATCGCAGGCCAATTCAGGCGACCTGGGATTTTATTGGCCTTTGCTTTCTCATAAGCGGCCATTGCCTCAGCTCGAATGCGTTGTCGCTGGTGAGCCACAATTTCGGACACTTTCAGGACGGATGAATGACCGTTTTGGCGATGGAGATTTTCGCGTTTCACAGAGACAATTTGCTTCAAGATTTTCGGCTGGCAAAGATTTTATTTCACCGTGTTCACCAACGGCGTGAGTCCTTGAATTCGCACTTCCAGCCGGTCCCCCGAGGCGATGGGACCAACTCCGCTCGGCGTGCCAGAGACGATCACATCTCCCGGCAACAGCGTCATGTTCGTCGAAACAAAACTTACGATGTCGAAGCAATTAAAAATTAGCTGGCTCGTGTTCGAGTTCTGACGGAGTTGCCCGTTTTGGAATTGTTGAATCGTTAAATTATGCGGGTCTATTTTGGTTTCAATATATGGCCCCAGCGGCGTGAAGGTGTCGAAGGACTTAGCCCGCGCCCATTGACTTTCTGAATTTTGAATCGTCCGATCGCTGATGTCCTGCGCGGCGGTGTAACCTAGAATGTAGCGCGATGCCGCAGCGGGCGTCACATTTCGAATACGTCGGCCAATGACAATTGCCAGTTCGGCTTCAAAATCAGTGCGATGTTTTGGAAATGGAATTTCAATCTTTCCGCCGTCGGGAATCAATGATGTCGTCGCCTTGAACCAGAATAACGGTTCCTTCGGAATGGGTTTGCCGGACTCGCGGGCGTGATCGGCGTAATTCAAACCGATGGCGATAATTTTCGAGGGCGCAACGGGGGTTAGAGTTTTAAGCCCCTTAAACGGGATTGGCTTTTTTTCAAACGACGGCGAACCAAAAACGTCTCCCTGCACTTTGAAGAGTTCTCCGTCCACCACTTTTGCGTAAAAAATATCGTCGCCTTTTCGAAATCGTCCAATAGCTGCCATATGATTGCGCGTATCCTTAACAAAGCAGTTGCGGATGTCGCAAGTAGAAACCCATTTATTTCCAACGGAACAGAACAACGAATTGCCAACGTCGGCAGTCCCGCAGAAGATCCAGGCGACACGACGAATACCATGCCAATAGTTGCGGCACTCTTTCAGCGCGGTATCGTCTCAACCCAAAGCTGCAATCGCTGCCTGATAAACGGGCAGCGTTTCATTAAAATCAGAAACAGTCGTGTTGAGATCCCGGAGCAGCCCGTCTTGCAAACCATAAATCCACCCATGGACGACGAGTTCCTGGCCTCGCTCCCATGCGTCGCGCGCGATTGAAGTCTGGCAGACATTGGCAACCTGCTCAATCACGTTCAGTTCGCAAAGCCTGTTGGAAGCATCAGCGTCGCTGCCAGCGTTGGTCACACGTTGCTCGTGCTTTTCCCGCACGTCCTGGAGGTGTCGCAGCCAGTTATCGCTCAAGCCCAGCCGCTCTCGGCGCAACGCAGCCCTCACGCCGCTGCATCCGTAATGGCCGCAGACAATGATGTGCCGAATTTTGAGGATATCTACGGCGAATTGCATGACCGACAAACAATTAAGATCCGTGTGCACAACCAGATTGGCGATGTTTCGGTGAACGAACATTTCCCCCGGCAACAGTCCGACAATTTCGTTGGCCGGAACCCGGCTGTCAGAGCAGCCAATCCACAAATAGCGCGGGAATTGTTGTTGGGAAAGTTTTTGAAAAAAATCCGGGTTTTGTTGATGAATGTGTGCCGCCCACGTTTTGTTGTTATCAAAAAGATGATTCAAATTTGGCATACGAATTGGACTTAACTTCGACGAACAAAATAGTTTGAAAAAACAATTCTGCTGCGATTGAACTACTCGTTTTTGGACGCGCCTGACAAGGAGTAATCATGAGAACCTACGAAGACCATTCTCCAAAGTTTTGCAATAATCACCAGAATTGCCAGGCATCTTTCCAGAAAACCCAAAGTCCCAGGAAAAGATTCGTGGTCGCATGAGCCGTCATGGCGTCGCCGAGCCGTTTGTGACGGCAAACCAAAGCCTGGAAAGCGAGACCGCACAAGATTCCCGCCAGCCATTGTTGCGGATGAACCACGCCAAAAATGAGCGACGAAATAATAAAAGCGCTCCAGCGAAATTCTCCGAGAGGCACTTTTTCAAAGTCTGATCGGATGAGGTAGCGGTAAAGGAATGAACGATAAAAAACTTCTTCCAGCGGAGGAACCACCAACGTGGATCCCAGCAGCCTCACGCAAATAAAAATCCAAGCCACCGCCGACCCTTGACCGAAGTGCTGGTGAGGATTCCACACCGCCACTGACTTCTCGAAATGAGGATAAAAATTATCCAAACCAACCCACACGGCAAACATGGCTATCCCGACCAACACGCCTTCCCAGGAAATTTTCCAACGCATTTCCGTGATGCGCGGCCCGACAGCCCAAATCATCGCCGCCCCCAAAATAGTTTTGGCTGCATAAAGCCAATAACGCGATCCTTCCCCAAATTGCCCCTGCAAGGAGGTGAGAATCAAAAAAATGACGAAGGGAACAACGCGCAGCAGCGTCGGCGAACGGAAAACTTTCTCCTTCAAGCCGCTCATTTTATTCCATCGTCAACACCATCGTTTTGCCGTCGCGTTCCACGATGACCTGTTGCCGATCAATCTTGAGAACGCGCGCTCCAGAAACTGTTTCTCCCACGCTCACGGTTTTGCTGTTAATCATGGCCGTCGCCTTTTCGATCCGAAAAAAAATTCCTTGTAACTTGAGAGGCGGCGGAGCCACCGGAACGATGTTCGTTGCGGGAACAACCGTTTCGACGGGCGAAGAGGGAACGACAGCCACAACGGCAGTGTTTTGCGGCGTCTCGGGTTTCACCACGAGAACCGGCGCAACCAGCGGTTCGGGAGCAGCGATTTTGGGAGCAGGAGATGGCAGCGCTGGATCATCAGGCGCGGGGGTCAATCCTTTCCACAAAAATAAAAGAATGGGCAGAAGCGCCAGCGCCAGGAAAAGCCATCCGCCGGAAAAGAAGGACGACTGACGAGGTGGCTCAGCCGGTTGCAGAGGCGCATCACTCGAACGTTCCAATGGTTGATCTTTTTTCGTCTGGTTGGCGCGGCGCAGCGCATCATTGATCAAGCTCATACGTCAAAATTTCCTTCCAATTCCCGAATCGCTTTTCCCACCATCCAAAAATCTATTTTATTTCGAGAATGCACAAATCCCGCCAAAAGACATTTGTCCGATAAAGCGTTGATGAGACGCGGCACGCCCTTGCTGTAATGATAAATGCGCCCTAAAGCCAACGCGGTAAAATACGGCGGACCTTTTCCTCCCGAGATGTGCAAACGATGTTGAATGTATTGACCGACTTCAAAATATTTTAGCGAACGCAGATGATAGCGCACGGTAATCCGCTGGCGCAATTGGCGGAGGCTGTGCTGGTTGAGGCGTTCGCGCAATTCAGGTTGCCCCATCAAAACAATTTGCAACAACTTACGTTCATCGGTTTCAAGATTGGAGAGCAAGCGCACCTGTTCCAACAAATCGTTGGTCAGATTTTGAGCTTCGTCGATGATGAGCACCGATTCCCTGCCCTGCGCCATTTGTTCGAGTAGAAAATGATTTATCTCGGCGATTGTTTCGAGACGGTCCAACCCTTTTACGTTCAACCCGAATTCCATGCCGACGGCCCGGATCAACTGATCGGCGTCGAGGGCAGGATTGAGAATCAACGCAGTCGAAAAGTTTTTCCCAAGTTGATCGAGAAGCGCGCGGCACAAAGTTGTTTTGCCCGCTCCTACTTCGCCGGTCAGTTGCACAAATCCTTTTCGCTCGCGAATGCCGTAGAGCAGATGATTAAATGCTTCGCGATGCTTGGCGCTGTAAAAAAGAAACCGCGGGTTGGGCGTGATGTTAAACGGCGGTTCGCTCAGGCCGTAATATTCCAAATACACAGCGACGGTTTAGCCCAAAGAAATCCCCGAGAAAAGAAAAATGGTTTGGCCGGTGCGATCCCGCCGCGGCGTCGAGGCGTGCCATTCCGTTCACGCCGAGTTGAGAAGACTAAGCGCCGCCCGACCCTAAAATTTTTCGCGCTGCTTTAAGCAACGCATTGGCTTCTGCATCGGTGCCGATGGTGATGCGAACAAAATCTTTTGTCTCGGGATAACTAAACCAGCGCACGAGAATTTTTTCCGCGCGCAATTTATCCAGCCATTGTCGCGCGGAGAATTTTGGCGGACGGGCAAAAAGAAAATTGGTCTGGCTGGGAAGAACACCAAAACCCAGACCGGATAATTCGCGGCGCAGGCGATCACGAGTTGATTTAATCCGTTTGAAATTACGCTGGTAATAACTGAGATCGGAAAGGGTCGCGAGCGCGGCCATTTGCCCCAGGCCGTTTACATTGTAGCTGTCGCGGATTCTATCGAGCGCGGAGACAATTTCCGGGTGCGCCACAAAATAGCCGACGCGCTGAAAGCAAAGCGAATACGCTTTGGAAAAAGTTCGGGAAACGATCACGTGGGGATGTTTTAACGCAAGCGACAACGCATTTTCCTCCGCGAAATCCACGTAAGCTTCGTCCAGAATTATGATTCCCTTTTGCGCAAGGCAAATTTTTTCCAACTCTTTGGTCGAATATCCGCAACCGCTCGGCGCATTCGGGGTGGTCACTAAAGTCAGCGCGGCTTTGAAATCCCATTTTTTCCCCCAACGCAATTCGATCAGCGATGGAAGCATGAAATCCCTTGCCAGCGAAACCGGATTTTTGAGCGCTCCGTGAATATCGGCTAAAACAGGATAAAGCGAATAACTGGGCGTGAAATATTGAACGGTTGTTTTTGAATCATCGACGCGAATAAAATGGGTCTTATCCAAATCTTTCATTCGATACGATGCAATTGGTTCCACAAATGCCCGCGTCGCCAAGGCGAGCAATTCATCCGAACCATTTCCGACAATTATATTTTCCGGTTTGCAGCGATGCAGCTTCGCCAATTTCTCGCGTAGAATTTGTGCAGTCGGATTCGGATAAAGCCGCAACCTCCCATCGACCGCTTTTTTAATTGCCCCCAAGACTTTGGGCGACGGCGGATAGGGATTTTCGTTCGTGTTGAGTTTGATCAACCCTTTGATTTTGGGCTGTTCGCCAGGAACGTAGCCATGCAACTCGCGGACGAGCGGACGAATAAATTTTTCAGGAATTTTCGAAAACATGGATATCCTTTTTAAGAAAGATGGCATTCAAATATCGGGAGTCCGTTGACAAATTATTTATTATCGAGTTAGAAGGCCCTGGCTGCGAAACCAGTCGGTGGCGCGGTCAGGCCACGTAGCGGAGATACTTCCAGTTCGCCGCAAGCCATAGCCATGACCGCCTGTTGGATAAATGTGCAACTCCGATGAAATCTTCGCCTGCTGCAGGGCCAGAAAATAAGACAAAACATTTTCTACGTGTTGCCCGTCGTCCTGAGTCATCGCCAGAAAAGTGGGCGGATGATTCGTGGTGACTGCGACTTCGGCGGAAAGTTGCGTCAAATTGTTGGTCAACGTGAGATAGGCCGGATAAATGAGCAACGCGAAATCAGGGCGGCAACTTTCTTTATCAGCGGCATCAAATTCGGCGTAGGTTCGTTTGGTCCCGCTGCTTAAAAGTGTCGTCGCCAGATGACCTCCAGCCGAGAAGCCGATGACGCCAATTCGCCTGAGGTCAAGGTTCGCCGCGCGATGACGGAGGATGCTCATGGCGCGTTGGGCGTCCTGCAATGGCGCAGAATGTTTTTCCAAACCTTCGCGTCGCGGCACGCGATATTTCAAGAGAGCCGCCGTCACGCCGATTGAATTAAGCCATTCGCAAATTTCTGTTCCCTCAATGTCTGTCGCCAGAATGTTGTAAGCACCCCCGGGGAAAACCAACGCGGTCGTGCCGATGTCTTTCTGCGCGGGAGGACGGTAGATGCTGATAGTGGGTGTTGAAACGTTGCCAATTCGGATGACGGGTTTGTTCGCAACGATTCGGTCGGTGGGCTTGGTGACATTGCTTTCTTCGGGCAATTTTATTTTTTCACCGGGCGCAGCACCCGGCCAGAGATTAATGACGAGAGAAGGTGGAACGGCGTAAAGGGCGATTGGCCAAAATAGCAGGCAAACGAGAACAAATGGGGAAAGGATTTTAGTTTTGTGCGAACTCATAGGCGGCGAGCAAGGTGCCAACCACGTCGCATCTTGTCCAACACTTCGCCGAATAAGCCGCGCCTGGGCGATGGAGCGACTTTGATTCAAGAGCCGCCAAGAACCCGTTTGTTAGAAAGAAGGCGCTAATTCGGCGCGATGTTCACTGACATAAAAACGGAACAGAAAAAAGAGAGAGAGCGCATCCAATAAATGCCAGACGGCGTGACCTTGCATCAACGAATGAGGATTGCACAACGGGCTGTTTGTTTTCCATAAATTCCAAAAGGTGAGAGCAACTAAAAAGGTGAGCAGACCGTAAATCAGCCATTTGATTTCATGTTTTAATTTTCGAACAAAGCTGTTGAGCGTTTCAAAGATGACCGTTACAGCAATGAAAAAAAGAAACGCGTTCCTCCCGGAAATTAAATGAAAATGATGGCGATAAGTCGCGGCCCATTCGCCGACAGCCGTAACCAAAACAAACACGATTGTAAAATAGAGCGGTTTCCAACCAAAAAATCGTTGCAGAGAGTAGGCCATCAGAAAACCGCAAATCAGAAACATGGAAAACATATCCAAGGCTCCCCCGACGCGGCTGAGGGTTGCGTGCATTGCCATGGAACACGGGCCTACCAGGATTACCAATGAGGAAAAAAATATCGGCGTAAAACTCGTAAGCGTGAAGGTGTTACGGTTTTCAGAAAAAGCATTTTTCCACATCAGCCAGGCAATCGCCAGACCAGCGGCAATAAAACCGAAGTTGCTCCACGTATTGACCGGCTGCTTGATTAAGCCATCGGACGCTTCACAAAATCCTCTTCCAATTTTTCCGTAGGGCAAACCCAGCCATCCATTCCATACGCCAAGAACAAAAAGCGTGAATGAAATCACAGCAACACACACGGGGATGAGCAAAATGGATTTGTTGCGGCATTTTTTCATTCTTGCTCGGACTGGCTTCTGAATAACAAAAATTTGTTAAGCATTGCTCGATAAGTCAACGACCCTCCGCCTCCTAAAAAATGTCGTGAAATAGTTTCTTCCATTTCGCGTGAGGCCAATCCCTATTCGTTTTTGGATTTCCCCGACTCAAAAACAGTGCGCAAGCCCGCTGGCTTTTGCTCGTCGCGCGTGCTTTTTTACAATGCCCCACAGGGCTGATCACCGGATAAATAAAATTATGACAACAAAACATTTCTTTGCGCTGGCTGGTATTTTTCCGGCGATTGTTTTTTCTTCTTTGGCGGCGGAATCGCCCAAGTCCAGCTACGCGCCAGTGGTGGCCAAAGAGCCATTCGCAGAAACCATGGCGCGCATGAAAGCAGAGAAACCCGCCGTTATGAAAAAGCAAATGAATCTGCTTACCCAACGATATGATTTACGGAACGATCCGGCACCGGGCGCAACCATGTCCGCTGGCAAGGCCATTCAACAAGGCGTTCGCACAAAACTCAAAGATGGAATGACTTGGGAAAAACTTGCCGCCATGTCTCCCCAGGAAATTTTGGAGAAAGGTCTTTTTCCGGATGGCTTTTTGGATTTACCGCATCCCAATCATCCTGAAGGCGGAATGGTTTTTCCCAAGTTTCACATTGATGAATTGAAGAAGCAGGAAGGGCGCGACTTGACCCGTTTTGATTTGGATTTCGATCTGCCAGATCATTTGCTCCCGGAGTTTCCCGCGCCAATTTTCCTGACGACCCGGCCTGACCTTGGCGATGTCTCCCAAGGCAAACTGGTGACGCTCGATAATTTTTTTGAATTGTTTAACGGCATTTTGAATCCCAAACAACTCGAAGGACTGCGTCTTCTCGTGACTCCGTTTCCGCAGCAGCAATTTAACGCTACGGATGATCGACGCACAGACCGACCACATCGGGGTGTGAGTTGTTTGGATTGCCATGCGAATGGCCACGCCAATGGTGCGACTCATCTGGCAGGTGACGTGCGGCCGCAGGAAAATCGGCATCGCATCAAAACGCCGACGTTACGCGGAGTAAACATCCAGCGACTCTTTGGTTCCCAACGCGCGCTGAAAACGGTCGAAGATTTCACGGAGTTTGAGCAGCGTGCGGCCTATTTTGATGGAGACCCAGTAATCGCGACGAAGAAAGGTGTAAATCCCTTAGAACGCGGGAGCCAGGTTCATTTCATGGCGGAATTCCAAGAATTGCTTGATTTTCCGCCCGCACCCAAACTGGGCGTCACTGGAAAGCTTGATCCCGCCAAAGCAAGCGAATCAGAAACCCGCGGCCAGGAATTATTTTTTGGAAAGGCGCAATGCGTCACTTGTCATACCCCACCGTTTTACACGGATAACCTCATGCATAACTTAAAGACGGAGCGCTTTTTCAAACCGCGCGTCATAAATGGCGCGTTGGCCGGTGCAGACGGTCCGATCAAAACCTTCCCGCTGCGCGGCATCAAAGACTCGCCGCCGTATTTGCACGATGGCCGGTTGTTGACGCTGGAAGACACAGTGGAATTTTTTAATCTGATTCTCGAAACCAAACTGACCGGCCCGGAAAAGACGGACCTGGTAGCGTTTCTGCGAGTCTTGTAAAGAGATCTCAACAACAAGACCCAATTATAATACGACCTCGAACAGTTTTATGCGGAGTTCCATTAAACTTTTGTTTAAGAAGCAACTAACCAATATTCGATTTGATTCACGAAAAGGTTTTAAGTGGAAATAATTTTCTCGATCACCTCGCCGTGAACATCGGTCAACCGCCGGTCAATTCCATTGTGGCGAAAAGTTAACTTTTCGTGATCGATTCCAAGTTGCCGGAGAATCGTAGCGTGTAGGTCGTAAGAATAAATCGGATCCTTCGTGGCTTTGTAAGACCACTCGTCGCTTTCGCCGTATGAAGTTCCGCCTTTGAATCCACCGCCAGCCACCCAACTCGTGAACGTGAATGGATTGTGATCGCGCCCTTTGCCGCCCTGGCTGCACGGCATCCGACCGAATTCCGTTGTCCAGATCACGATCGTGTCTTCCAACATCCCGCGTGATTTCAAATCCTTGATCAGCGCCGCGGCGGGTTTGTCCATGCTGCGCGCCATGTCGAGATGATCTTTGCCGATGTCTTCGTGACTGTCCCAGTTGCGACGCGGAAATCCATTGTCCGCGCCGCTCCAGACTTGCACGAAACGAACGCCGCGTTCGAGCAATCGCCGCGCGGTCAAACATCGCTGCCCGAAATCTTCCGTGATTTTTTCGTCGAGGCCGTAAAGTTTTTTGGTCGCTTCGGATTCGCCCGAAATATCCAAAACTTCCGGCGCGCTCAATTGCAATTTCGCGGCGAGTTCGTAGGAGGAAATGCGCGCGTCCAGACGCGAATCGCCCGGGCGATTTTCCAGATGTGCCTGGTTCAATTCCTTGAGCAACGCTTGCGTCGCCTGTTCGCTTTCCGGCGTGATGAAGCCCGCTGACTTTGGCGGAAATAAATCATTGATCGGATTTGGTTTTCCAATGCCGATTCTTGTTCCCTGATGAGTGGCGGGAAGAAAACCGGATGTCCAATTTCCCTGACCGTTCGGCGCAAGACCGCGCGGATCGGGCAGCACCACGAACGTCGGCAGATTTTCCGTCAAGCGTCCGAGGCCATAGGAAACCCACGCGCCCATCGCGGG
>JBDSYB010000154.1:0-32774 GCA_039925885.1 Verrucomicrobiota bacterium | reverse complement strand
CACCATCGCGGGTGACCCGCGCGGTTTCCTGCGCCAATCCTATGCGCCGCGCTGGTTCTCCATGGCCATTGATTCCGGGAATAATGCCCACATCACTTATTGCCCTGAGTTTGCCAAACCGGCGATTGATGGTCACGCCCGGCCCTTTAGCCAGCTTAATTATGCCTCCAATCGCGGTGGCAACTGGTCAACCCAAATGATTAACCGCACCACGGATGATTCGGGCGATGTTGGCGCAGGAGCTAGTATCGCTATCGCGCCCGACGATCAACCGGCGATTGCTAACTGGTACAACGAACGCGCCTCGACGGGTTCCTCGCAATATAATCAGTTGCATTATTTCAAGCGCGACGGGAACGGCAATTGGAGCAAGCAAATCGTCACTGGAGCCTGCGCAGGTTATCTCGCTGGTGATGGAGACAAGGGTGCCGGGTTTGCTCCTTACCTCCTTTTTGATCCGAAAGGACGTCCGAACATCGCCTTCTGTGATGATGCTGCTGAACACTTCGCTGTCTGGGGACAAAACGAATATGCTGGAAATCTGCGCCATGCTTATCTGGATGGCAACCAATGGAAGTTTCGCACCATTTTCCAACAAGGTCGGGCGTATGACGGGCAGATCGTTTATCCCGCGATGGCTCTGTCAGGTGGCGAAATGGTTTTCACGGGACTGGAAAGAAAAACCTCATGGATTGATTCGCGCCGGGCTAACTCAACCTACAAATGGTTTTATAATGAAAGCAGTCTGCCTTGAACGATGCGGGTAAAGGAATCGCACTCTACTACTACCCGTTTACTCAGATCGAAAATCAGTATTCGAATTGTGAAGATAGGTTTCGGACGCGATAATATCGCCTGGTCGTAGGCAACGTGTCGCCAACTTCAAGCACGGTTGAAGAAAGAGTATTCGTCCCAAGTGAAGACCACGTCAGAAGATTGGTAGAGGCTTCCATAACAAATTGCTGTCCGGAGTTTCCAAAAATCTGCATGTTGAATCCTGACGACGTTTTGCGAGGCGTGCCGATTTGCAAGGTTCTCATAGTCCGAACTGCTACTTCATCCAGCCAGCCGTCGAAATTACCGGCAGTGAGCGTCATCGGGCGGTAGTTCGCCCATTTCGTTGAATCTTTACTGGGAAAGGTTCCGATCAGTTTTCCATCAATGCGAATGGTGTAGCCGATTTTATCAAGTGCAATGCGGAGATGGTGCCACTGGTTTTTACTGATAAGGGGTGTTGTTATCGGTGGGCGATACTCGAAGGTTGTGCCGCCTCGAAAAAAGAGACCCGCATAGGCATCTTCCACCAGTTCTAAACTAGCGTCCCAATTTTTATAGAGAGACAGGATAGTAGCGTTTTTCTTATTCGCGCCTTTGAAACTTTTCACGTAAATCATGGCCTCAACCATGATGGCTTGCGTTGCTGGGTCATAAGAATTGGTGACGGTGCTGCTGATTTGGTCGCTAAGATCCAAAACTCGAACGGCGGTGCCCGCCCAATTGGTCATCCATGCCACATTTTGTTCGTCCAACCGGGCGTTGCCTGTTGCGGAGGCCGGCGTTCCCCCCGTAGTGGCGGAACTGAAATTCCAATCGAAATGGTAAAGAGCCGTGATGTCCGCCGTTGATTCGAAGGGGACGAAACGGTAACTATTGGGCGGTGTGGTTAGCGAAATGGTTGAAGCAAATTCAGTGCTAGCGAAGAGCCTTCTTCCATCGACCAATGTTGCCTCTGCCTCGACCCATTGCGAGCCCACGGTTAAGGGAGAAAAGGAAAATTGAGGAGACAACGCTGGTTCTTGATCGCTGGCTTCCCATACGATTTGCGCTTCGCTTAGATTGAGGTAGTCCGAAGTTAACGAGACCGTGTTTGATTCTCCCTGGCGCGGTTGGCCGGACAGCCCATAAATATCAGCCCAATCCGCCCGCCACGGCTGTGATTGCAAAGAGGTTTGCGCCATGAGAAACGCTGCGACGGCGAGACTGCGCGCTTGCTGCACATTCACGAATTCTGTGGAGGTATTGAAGGTGTCGGCCCATCTATCATAAGGGGCGTGAGGCGCGTTGTAGGAGCTATCGGGAGGAAAACTCAGTTCGCCCAACTCGCTCCCATAAACTGAGATCCAAGGAAATCCCGTTTGCAAGTTGCCCAACGGCAAACCGCTCGGAGGCAAAACTCGTCGGTCGTTTTGCGCGTATTGATGAACGATTTCCCGCTGCCGCTTGAAACCAATTCCTGTAATGAAACTTTGATTGAGTGGGTTGCAGCCGGCTTCGAAATTCATGTTGCCGACGATGCAATCCAGATACTCTTGTTTTGGGTTTAGCTGCTGGGCGACCGCGACATCGAAAACCTGGTCCAAAGAAAAATACCAGCCGGCAGTGACATACGGCTTGCTCGGGTCGGGATAGCTGCTGGCGTAAGCGTTGTCATTGGCATATTTAACCTCATCATTTGCTGCGGAAAAAATTTCAGCTTCGCATTTCGCAAGAAAAGCAGTATCCACGGACGAGGGATCAAGCCGTCCCGAGCGGGCTGCAAAAGCGTAACTGCGGATCGCGCAACCATAGCCCTCCACCATTTTCCACCAGCCCCAGACTTTTGTGTTGGGATCGGAGGGATCGAAATGTTGCATGAGGTCAGACTTAAAACGCGGATCGCCAGTGGCGAGGAATAATTCAGTAGCCGCCCACGCCATCTCATCATTGTGCATGAATTTGTCACCGTAGTGGGTCAGCTTTTGGTAAGAGCCGTCGCGCCCAAATGTGGCAAACGCATTTTCCAGAAAATCCCATCCGCGCAAAGCCTTATTCAAATAGTCGTAGGCCTCGTATGGAAACGCGTTTCTGAAAGCGGGGGATGAGGCGATCTGAGCAAGCGCCGCCACGGCAGCAGCGGTCGCGGCCGTATTTTTCGGAAAAACAACCTGCGGATCACCGTAATCGGGGAGAACATCTGACTCATACTGCCGGTTTCTCGGATAAACCAAAAAATAAAAGCCACCATCACTATCTTGCATTTTTGCCAGAAAATCTGCTTCCAGTTTGGCTTCCTGCAAAACATCGCTGATGCCATCGCCGCTTTCAGGCAAACCTAAATTATCGAGCGAAACTACGCCCGGAAAATTGTCAGCGGCAAAAACCAGCGAATGAATAAACGCGGCGGAATTAATCGTGTATTTACTATAATCCCCCGCGTCATGATGGCCGCCGCTCACATCAACGGTTCCTGTATTTTGAAAAGGAAAACGGCTGGCGGTAACGTTCGTGAGCAAAGGAGCAGTCTGGCTCGCGTTGCGCCCATCGGAATTGAACCTTGCCAAGGTTGAGTTTACGGCTGCAAACGCAGGGGTTGGTATTTCCGCCCGCGCGGTATGACAAGGCCCGTGAACATGGCGGGTAAAAGGCAGACTATTATCCGTTCCGCAGCGTTGATGATAAATGCCCAGCGCATAGGCTCGCGCGAACGCAGCGGGCACTCCTTCATTGATGGCGAATGGATAAGAAACGCCCAAATCGGGAACCAACAGCCGGTATTTTCCCGTGGTGTTGAACAAACTGAAATCGGCTTCCCAAACTTTTTGGTAGGGAAGGGGAGAATAGGTGTAACCCGAATCGGCACGTGTCTTGCAACTTCCCTGAAAAACAACATTTGTAGTAGCTTCCTCGACTAAAGAAAATAAGAGGTTGTTGCCAAGATTAAGTTCTCCCAAACTCCCCAGGAAAAATCCGATCATCGCCTTCTTGGTGGAGTCCGGATGGTAGCCTTGTTGATTGACGTGGATTGCAGGACTGAACCGGTAGGGATCGAATGACGCCCGAAAATTCACGCTGTTGGTCCACAACTTCCCGCTTGGATTTGTGACGGTTACGAGTTGACCCTCGGTCAACGGTTTGGACAATTGCAAATAAAGATAATTGCCGATTCGTAAATCCCGCTGCTTCAAGGGCGCATAAAGAGGACGCCGTTTAAATCCGCAGGAAGCAACAGAAATGGATTTTCCGTCACTCAGCACGGAGAATTCAGAAACCGACGGCAAAGCGAGTTGAGAATTCGTTACGAAATTCCATTGCGCGACGCCCGCAGGATTGGGCTGTTTGGTGGTGACCAGTTTTAACTCCAGCAAGGAGGGGGTAATAATTCTCAAGTCATTATTCCCGACTGCAGGCATCTCCAGCGTGGTCGGCCCGGGTGCATTAAATCCGTTGGCGCGGAAGCCGAAAATCAGGGCCATTAAAAATAAAAATGCGCTGAGGTTTCTTAGTTGGAGCACTCGGCAGTGTATTCTTTCTCCCTAAGTCGTCAACGGGAAAACCCGGGAACAAAATTTTTTTTTCGCACGCACCGTGAAAAGGGGTCAACCAATATTTCCCATTCTAAATTTCACCGGCAAAATCCTGTTGCCGCAAAGCCTCAAAAAGAACCAAAGCCGCGCAATTGGAAAGATTTAGCGAGCGGGATTGCCTGTTCCACATGGGAATGCGCAGCCAGTTTTTCGGGAATGTTTCAAGCAGACTTTTGGGCAAGCCCGCCGATTCGCGTCCGAAAACGAGGTAATCTTCAGGAGCATATTTTATTTCCGCGTACGTTTTTTTTCCGCGGGATTCGATAAACCAAAGTCGGGCAGAAAGAGGAAGCTGTTTCTGAAATTCCGTCCACGAAGGCCAGCACTGCCAGCGAAGATGATTCCAATAATCCATTCCCGCGCGTTTGAGTTGCTTATCGTCCAGCGCAAAACCCAACGGCTCAATTAAATGAAGGGTTGAATTTGTCGCCGCGCAAAGGCGCGCGATATTGCCGGTGTTCGGGGGAATTTCCGGTTCAACCAAAACGACGTTCATCTCCCTTTCCTCCGCGTTGGATTCGGGTTTCGAGCCGAATAAAAAACCTGCCACAACACCAAGCCGTGGGCGGGCGCAGTCATCCCGGCTTCGCGACGGTCTTTGCTCGCCAAAATATTTTCAATTTCCTCCGGGGAGATTTTGTGTTGGCCCACCTGCACCAGAGTCCCGACAATTCCGCGGCACATTTTGTAAAGAAATCCATCCCCCTCGATAATAAATGTCAGCAGCGGCCCGCTTCGTCGTAATTCGCAACGATGCAACGTGCGAACTGTCGTTTCCATTTCGTAACTTCGAGTTGCGGCCAACGATTTAAAATCGTGTTTGCCCAAAAAAAACTTCGCAGCTTGTTTCATTGCCCTCAAATCCAAAGCCTGCCCGACATGCCACGCTTGCTGGCGGAGCAGGGGATTCATCGCCGGAGAGTTCCAGACAAAATAGCGATACTGTTTGCCTTTGGCGTCAAAGCGCGCATGGAATTTTTTCGCGCAACGCACGGCGGCCAACACCCGAATGTCTTCGGGCAAATGAGCGTTCAAAGCCAGCGAAAGCTTTTCCACCGGCATCTTGAATTCGCCTTGCGGAATCTCCACATGCGCGACCATTCCGAGCGCATGAACCCCAGCATCGGTGCGGCTGGAACTATGAATTCTTTTCGCGCCCGGGAAAATTTTCCCGAGCGATTCCTCCACTTTTTGTTGGACGCCAAGTCCGGTTTTTTGCACCTGCCAACCCGCGTAATTCGTGCCGTCGTAGGCAATCGTCAATTTGAATTTAAAAGGATCAGACATGCATTTGCTTCCGGAAAACGCGTCGATTTTTTCGCGAAAAATTAATTCCAAACTTCAGGTTTGCGCGAAGCTGTCCAGATAACTTTGCAACAAAATGGCCGCCGCCGTTTTGTCCACTTTTTCCTTTCGTTTATCGCGGCGCACTTCGGCCTGGATCAAAAACCGGTTCGCCTGCACTGAAGTCAAACGCTCATCCCAACTCTTGATCGGCACCGCAATTGTCTCCTTCAAAACGGCCACAAATTCCTGAACTTTCGCGGCGGCAGGGCCGTAACTGCCATCCATATTTCGGGGCAAACCGATCAGAATTTGGTCCACCTGTTTGTCGCGAATGATTTCTTTCAAGCGCGCCAGAAACGGGGCGAACGGGGTCGCTGGAATGAATTCGAGAGGCTGGGCGATCATTTGCAGTTCATCGCTGATGGCGACGCCGATCCGTTTTGTTCCGTGATCAAGAGCGAGAATGCGCATATTAAAACTATTTAAGGAGCGAAGTCCGCCGGATGTGATTTGCGATTTGTCAGTTCAATCATGGAACGAAGATGACAGCGGATTTTCCCGGAAACAAGAACCGAGAACGAGGAGAGAAAAAAACCTCAATCCGAAAAATAATTGAACCGCTCGTGCAATTCTACAATAGTCTCCCCCGTGTTTAATTTTTGTCGCGCATGACTTTTCTTCCGATAGTTGAACGGGAATTGCGGGTCGCTTCACGACGGCGCAGCACTTATCTGGGACGTCTCGCAGGAGCAGTCATCGCCATGGCCGTGGCGGGTTGGATCATGCTGACGATGAGCGGCAATTCCCCCGCTCAGTTGGGTGTTTTTTTGTTCGGCGGGCTTTCTGTCATCCTGTTCATTTATAGCATTGGCGCCGGAGCGCGCGTCACCTCCGATTGTTTGAGCGAAGAAAAACGCGAAGGAACTCTCGGCCTGCTTTTCCTGACTGATTTGAAAGGCTACGATATTGTGGCCGGAAAACTCGCCGCCAATTCGCTCAACACATTTTATGGATTGCTCTCCGCATTTCCCGTGCTGGCGATTTCGCTTTTGATGGGCGGCGTCACCTCCGCAGAATTTTGGAGAGTAACACTCGTGGCGATCAACCTTTTGTTTCTCTCGCTCGCCACCGGCATGTTCGCTTCGTCGGTTTGCCGGGATGAAAGAAAAGCAACATCGCTGGCCTTTTTTATTCTGTTGGTTTTGCTGGCTGGTTCGCCGCTGATTGAAATGGCCCTGAACATCGCCGACCACAATCGCGCCCGCACCTCAGTCTTTCTTTGGCCGAGTCCAGCTTTTGCCTGTTTCTCCGCGTTTGGAAAAAAAATAGGCTTTCAGCCAGCAGATTTCTGGATTCCAGTTTTGCTCACTCAGCTTTACGGCTGGTTATTTTTAATTTTGGCCAGCGGCATTGTCCCTCGCGCCTGGCAGGATAAGACGACAAAAAACCCCCTGGAGTTCAGCAATTTTTGGCGGCTTGTTTTTCCGCGCGATGCCACAAAGGAAAAATCCCGCCGCACGGAATTATTGGAAATCAATCCGTTTCTTTGGTTGGCCGGGCGCGATTTTTTAAAAACCGCTTTGGTGCGAATCGTCCTTTTGACGCTCAGCGCCATTTGGATTTGGGGGTGGGCAACATGGCCGAAGGAGTGGGTCAGCATTCCTGTTTGCATTATGACGGCGATTACGCTGCATGGTTTGCTGAAATTCTGGGTTGCGTCAGAAGCGTGCCACCGTTTTGTGCAAGACCGAAAAATCGGCGCGCTGGAACTGCTTCTCTCCACGCCGTTGAGCGTGGCGGAAATTTTACGCGGCCAGCGCCTGGCTCTCTTTCGTCAGTTCTCTGGAGCAGTTGTTTTTGTTCTGGCGGTCGATTTTCTTTTTATATTCCTGGGTTTGAACGACCGCGAATTTGCGCTGAATTCTTTATCCGATAAAATATTTTGGGCGATGCTCTGGGCAGCCGGGATAATTATTTTCGTGATGGATTTATATGCCATCAGCTGGGTGGGAATGTGGATGGCGTTACGCAGCCAAAAAGTGAATCGCGCCAGCGGGGCGGCTTTGACGCGAATATTGATGCTCCCGTGGATCGCGTTTTTCCTGTCGCTGACTTTATGGGGAACACTTCTGATAGGCGGACGGGTAGGATGGGATGAAAAAGTCATGTTGGTTTACTGGTTTCTACTTTGCGTGATCAACAACATGATTTTCATAAATTGGGCGAAACGAAATCTTTTCGACCGCTTCCGCGAAATCGCCACACAACGTTTTGAACCCAGGCCTTCGCGTTTTCGCTTCCTCAAATCATCCGGAAACGATGAGACAGCCGGAGTTCCTCCGCTGATTAAATAATTCGCCGGAATTTTCGGGCGAGCTGTAAAAAAACACTTTTTTAGTTTCAAAAATTGTTGTTATAGTCCGTCGCAATATGAAATTGATGGTAATGGCGTTCCTCTTCAGTCAGACGTTTGTTTCCTCCACCTTTGCCGAAATCCAAACGGTGACCGCCACGGTGACCGCCACCAACACCGTTGTCGCTCCCCCGCTCCCCGTCCAACCTCCGGGCGTAGTCGTGCCTCCCCCGACCAATGCGCCGCCTGCTCTCGTGTGGGACGCGACGAGCAAAGATTACGCTGCCAAACCCGGTGAAGTCCTTGTGCCTTTTGTTTTTAATTTGACCAACGTTTCCTCGTCCGAAGTTATCATCAGTAATGTCACCACTTCCTGTGGATGCACCGTTGCCCAATTGCCATCACAGCCCTGGCATCTCGCTCCTGGAACAAATGGCGAAATTAAAGTGACCGTTAATCTTACCGGAAAAAATGGACATATCAGCAAAGGAGTGAACGTAATTTCCTCGGTCGGAAACCAAGCCTTGTCAGTCAATGTAGATATTCCTGCCGCGCCCGCGCCCACCACAGAAAATGAGAGGAAAGACCGTGCGCAAGCGATGGAGATAGCGAAAGCGGATCGGCAGGCGGTCTTCAAAGGCGATTGCGCATCCTGTCATGTGACCAAAGGAATGGGCAAAACCGGCGCTGATCTTTATGCAGCGGACTGCGGCGTCTGCCATGATTCACCTCACCGGGCTGCATTCGTTCCGGACTTGCGCGCTCCCAAAGGCCCGCGCGACCGGGATTTCTGGGTCACTTGGATCACCTACGGAAGGCAAGGCTCCATGATGCCGGCGTTTGCTTCCACTGAGGGAGGCCCTTTGAACAAAGAACAGATCGACGCGCTGGCTACTTATTTAGATTCTAGTTTTCCGAAAGCCCCAACAGGTTCCGCTGCACCCGGAGGCGTTCAATTGTTGGGAAAATAAGCCTCCATATTTTTCACGGTTTGGATTTCCCACGCTGGAAAAAGCGCCGGGAATTCACCTGCCAGTCATTTCATTTTTCCAATTTTCACTTGAGCTGTTCAACTTCGGATTTCGCTTCTATCCACCTTATCGTTTTCTCCACCAACTTATCAAACGCCACTACGCATAGCTCGAGATGTTCCTCTTTGGTGTCCTCGATTTTGTTGTGGCTGATGCCGTGCAAACTTTGGACAAACATCATCACGGTCGGCACTCCCGCACGGGCGACTTCGGCGGCGTCGTGCAACGGGCCGCTCGGGAGGCGATGTGATTTGCTGCAAGTCTCGCGGATGGATTCGTCGCAGAGCGCAATGAGTTCGTCGTTGAACGGGCGAGGGGCAATTTGCCAGAGACGTTCCCATGAAACGCTTACATTCCCTTCGTTTGCAAATTTTTCACTGGCGGCCTTGGCTTTCTGCAACATTTTTGCGAGGGCCGGCTCGTCAAGATGACGCTGATCGAGCGTGATGCGACATTCCTCGACGACGCTGGTCACGATGCCAGGTTTGGTCGTGCACGAGCCGATGGTGCAAACTCCGCCGTTGCTGCGCTCGGCGATGCGATATATTTCCTGACTCATTTTTCCAGCAGCAAGAAAAGCGTCTTTGCGCCGGTTCATCGGCGTGCTGCCGGAGTGCGCCGCTTGACCGTGAAAAGTTATCGCGTGACGTTCGACCCCAAAAGTTCCAAGCACCGCGCCGAGTGGCAAATCGAGATCGAGCAACACCGGACCTTGTTCAATATGCAATTCCAAATACGCGGCGGCATTTTTTAATTCCTTGCCGCACTCCTTTACCTGCTCGAAATCTATGCCGACACGTTTCAGTGCGTCGGGCAAGTTGATACCATTTTTATCAACCAACCCGCGCGCTTCATTCATGTCTAAATTTCCAGAACACGCGGACGAACCAAACAAACTTTTGCCGAATCGCGCGCCTTCTTCATCAGCCCAATCCACGAGGCGAATTGTGAGCGGCGGCTTGCCGTTGTATTGCGCGTTGATTCGTCGCAAAATTTCAACTCCTGCCATCACATTGAGACAACCGTCGAGCCAGCCGCCGTTGGGAACAGAATCCATGTGGCCACCGAGCAACAGGGCGCGTTCGGATTCACCCCGCAGAGTTGCCCATAAATTTCCGGCAACATCCGTGTGAATTTCAACAGGCAAAAACCCCAATTTTTTTTTGAGCCAATTTCGCGCCTGGATCCATGTCGGTGTGAAAGCGACGCGTTGCGCGCCGTGCTCATCACCGGTGAGTTCGCGCAGTTCTTTTAGTTCCGCAATGGTTCGTTGTGGGGTTAATGATGTCACCGGGCAATCATGTTCTTTGAATCCGATTTTTTAATCAAATCTGAAATGTTTCATCTCAGAACTGGACTTATTCCGGGCGTTGTGATTCTTTTGGTTCATTGTCAGACGAGCTTGAAAGCAACAACCCTCCGCTACAAATTGCTTATGAAAAAACTTTTGTTTCTTATTATTTTTGCTCTTGCTTCGATCAGCGCCTTTGCGCAGGGCACCGCCTTCACCTATCAAGGTCGGCTCGATAACACCGGCAACCCTGCCAACGCCAGTTACGATTTTACATTCAGCGCGTGGAGTGTCGCCAGCGGCCCGCTCCAGATTGGAGTCACCCTCACTAATGCCAATACCGTGGTGAGCAATGGCTTTTTCACGGTGACGCTTGACTTCGGCGCAGGTATATTTAACGGCTCGGAACGCTGGCTTGAAATCGGGGTGCGCACCAATGGCGGCGGCGCGTTCACAACTCTTTCTCCGAGACAGTTGCTCACTTCCACGCCCTATGCGGTGCAGGCATTGACCGCAGGCAACGCGGCCACTTATACCGGCGCGATTACTGACAGCCAGCTTTCCGGGAACGTCGCGCGGCTTAATGGGAGCAACGTATTCTCCGGCGTAGTGCAATTCAATAACACCAGCAACACCTTCAACGGAACATTCTCGGGAAACGGCACATCGGTGACGAATGTCTCTATTGGCAACTTAAACGCGCCGGGAGTTTTAAGCTGGCCGGGTAATTTTGTGCTGGTCTCCTCACCGGTCGTGGGTAGCGGCCCGCGTTCGGTCGTGGCGGCGGATGTCAATGGAGACGGCAAATTGGATCTTATTTCCGCGAACGACGGCAGCGGGACGCTCATGATTTTAACCAATAGTGGCAACGGGAGCTTTGTCGCGGCGGCGACAAACGCGGTGGGGAACCTTCCGCGTTCGGTGATCGCAGCCGACGTAAATGGAGATGGTAAAGTGGATTTGATTTCCACGACATCCAGCCCCGGAACGGTGGTCGTATTGACCAACAACGGCAGCGGCGTTTTTGTGGCGGCGTCCACCAACAGCACCGGAGGTGGCGCTGGCAATGTGCAAATGGTCGTGGGGGCAGATGTCAATAGTGACGGCAAAATTGATTTGATTTCGGCCAACGGTAACACACCCGGAACTTTGTCGGTATTCACGAACAGTGGTGGCGGCGGCTTTGTGCTGGTTTCCTCCAACCTCGTTGGTGGTAACTTCCCGGCCGCTTTGACGGCGGCGGATGTTAATGGTGACGGAAAAGCGGATTTGATCAGCGCCAACAGCAGTTCGCCGGGAACGATCTCGATTCTGACCAACAACGGCAGCGGCGGTTTCGTCTTCGCGGCCACAAATCTCGTCGGCAACAATCCTCGTTGTGTGACGGCGGCGGATGTCAACGGTGATGGCCCGCTGGATTTGATCGTCGCCAACAACACGTCGCCCGGCACCCTCATAGTATTGACCAACAACGGTAGCGGCAGCTTCGTCGCGTCATCCACCAACAGTGTGGGCAATCAACCGTTGTGGGTCACGGCGGTCGATCTCAATGGCGACGGCAAAGTGGATTTAATCAGCGCCAATTCCACTTCACCCGGCTCGCTGACGGCATTGACAAATAATGGCAGCGGCGGTTTTTCGCTGGCTTTCACGAGCGCCGTTGGCAACTCGCCCTCCGCCGTGATTGCGGCCGACGTCAGCGGCGACGGCAGGGTGGATCTGGTCAGTGCGAATTTTTCTTCCGGCACGCTGTCGGTGTTGTTCAATCTGCCTACGTTCACCGGCGCTTTCGCTGGGAATGGTGGAGGTCTGTATAATATTCAAGGCGGAGCTATTGTGTCCAATTCTATCCCGGGTACATCCATCGTGACCGCTTCTATTCCTGGCTCAGCCATCGTGCCCGGTTCGTTGGTAACAAGTCTGAACAATTTAAAGGACGACGTCATTCTTCAGGCGGGCAGTAATACAACGCTTGCTGCCACTGGCAACACTCTGACCCTCGCCTCAACCGGTGCCGGAATTTGGAATTTGAATGGCACGAACACCTATTTCAACGCGGGGAAAGTCGGCGTTGGGACGAATGCACCCAATCATCGCTTGAGCATCGCTGGCGGACCCTATTGGACTTCAAATCTTTGGCGCGGAGCGATTGATTTGGAAAACGCCTCCGCCATCGGCTGGCAGGCCAACTCAGGTGGACAACGTTTTGGTCTCGGCCAATCGACTGGAGGACTTTATTTTTTCCGAACCCCTAGCGATCCCGGAACGACGAGCGGTGCCGCAACTTACGACATGGAACTCACTGACTCCGGCAATTTTTTGATTGCTGGCGGCTCCGAGCGGGCAGGAGTCAGGTTGCAGGTGAATGGCGCGGCGGCTTTCGCGCCTGGAGGAAGTGGCGGAGAAATTAATATCGGCACACCCAACGGTGAAACTGGGCTGAATATCAGTAGCACCGGCAACCCCAGAGCAGATATTCGTTTTGATGGTTTGAGTTTGAAACTTTTAGCTGGGCCAGCGGGCGGACCTCCGTCGGCTAGCTCGGGCGGAATTTCCATCACTACCTCGGGCAAGGTTGGTGTGGGGACCGCGAGTCCCGCCGGTGCGTTCCATGTGGCCAGCGGCGGGTTGGCCGTCACCGGCGCTTCCAGTCCCTACAGCGGAGCGGGTTCTGGTGTATTCATGGAATACGGCGGGTCTATCGGAAACCTCTTTGCTTTTAATTATTCGGCTTTTACTCCACTCAATTTGGTATTGAACTCTCCCGGGGGCAACGTCGGCATAGGTGCGGCGACCACCGCACGATTGAACGTGGAGGGGACTAGCCACGACTACACCACTCCAGCGGTTCGAGCTGCCAATACATCAGGACTTGCGGGTCAATTCCTCGGCCGGGTGACGGTCAGCGAAAGTCTGATTGTCTCTCTGGCGTTTCAAGCCGGCAGCGGCACTGTATTTGGCAATTTAACCAAGGGCAGCGGCTCCTTCAAAATTGATCATCCGCTCGACCCGGCGAACAAATATCTTTACCACTCCTTCGTCGAATCTCCCGACATGATGAACGTGTATAACGGTAACACGAATCTCGATGCCAATGGCGAAGTAACCATACAAATGCCAGAATGGTTTGGAAGCTTGAACAAAGATTTTCGTTATCAGCTAACCTCGATCGGCGCGCCGGGACCAAACCTTTACATCGCAGAAGAAGTCGCGGACAACCACTTCAAAATCGCGGGCGGCAGTGCGGGCGCGAAAGTATCCTGGCAAGTTACCGGCATCCGACAGGATGCTTGGGCGAGTGCGCATCGAATCCAGGTGGAAGAAAAAAAACCGGGCAACGAACGCGGCACCTATCTTCACCCCGAACTCTTTGGGCAGCCCCAGGATAAGAGCATTCTAAAAACCAAACAGTAAAATATGAAATCCATCATTTATATTTCGATAATTCTCATCACTGTTCTAGGCGAGAGCACTCTTCCTGCACAATCCTACTCCTTGGACTGGTACACTATCGACGGCGGCGGCGGCACGAGCACAGGTGGTGTTTATTCCGTGAGCGGCACCATCGGTCAGCCGGATACGGGGAAGATGGCGGGTGGTAATTACACTCTCGACGGCGGCTTTTGGGGCATTATCGCTGTGGTTCAAACACCGGGTGCGTCTTTGTTGACCATCACGCGCTCGAACACTTTCGCGATTGTTTCGTGGCCGGACACCGCCACTGGTTTTCAATTGGAGAACAACAGCAACTTGTCCCTGACGAATGGCTGGGCCACCGCGCCTCAAACCCGCAGCACCAATGGCGGGCAGATTTCTGTGACGGTTCCTGCTGCCACCGGGAATAATTTCTATCGGCTCAAAAATCCTTAGCAGGTTGAAAACTTTCCCATTCTCTCAGCAACCGAGGTGAAGACGTGTTTCGTCCTTTCCCGGAACCCCCTCAAAAATTTGAGCCTTGTCACCTGTACATTCATTTTTCAGACGGTTTGATTGGCGACCGGTTAACGCCGTTCCAAACAAATCGTCCCTCGGACACATCTGAACAGGTGACCACGACAGGAGAAACACCAAGCTGATCTCTGGAGAAAACTTAATCATGCTCATCCTCGTAAATTTGAGGGAGACTTGCGGGCCGCTTTTGTTATCCTCAACCACGTCATCATGAATGTACGGTTTTTTATGGCAGTAGCTGGCGCACTGCTTTGCTTGTTCTTTGAAATGAGCGGCCGGGCGCAGACCAACCCCATTCTTTTCGTCACTCAGGTTCCCATTCCTACCGAAGTAAACGACAACTCAGTTTCAAATGTTTTTTGTTCGGTGGTCTCGGCGCAAGGAAATCACCTCGCAGATACGGCTCATGCAGGTCGCGGCGGTGATTTGTGGATTCGCTTTCCAAACGGCGCGATCAGCAATTTGACGCGCCTGGCGGGTTTTGGAATGACCGGCGCGCAACATGGATCAGGAATTTCAGTGCGCGACCCCGCAGTTTATTGGAGTGGGACAAAAGCAATTTTCAGCATGGTCGTCGGCGCGCCAGTTTCCCCGACGGACACGAACCAATTTTATTGGCAGCTTTATGAAATCACAAATTTTGTGACGCAAGGCTCGACGCCAATCATCACAAAAGTTTCCAACCAACCGACGAACTACAACAATATCATGCCGTGCTACGGGACGGATGGCCGAATCATCTTTGCCAGCGATCGTCCGCGCAACGGTGATCGCGCGCTCTATCCGCAGCTTGATGAATACACCGACTTTCCCTGTAACAGCGGGTTGTGGAGCCTCGATGCGAATTCCGGCGATTTATTTTTATTGGATCATTCTCCCAGCGGTTCCTTCACTCCGACCGTTGATAGTTTTGGGCGGATAATTTTCACGCGTTGGGATCATTTGGTGCAAGACCGAAATGCCACGGATGATCGGATGGGCCGCGCGACGAATGGCACGTTCAATTATTTTTCCGAGATCAGTGGCGCTTACAATCTGACCAATCGCCCGTTTGAAACTTTTCCCGAGCCGCGCACTTACGATACTAATTTACTGGCGCTATTCGGCGTGCAGGGAAATGCCTTCAACCTTTTTCTTCCGTGGATGATCAACGAGGACGGCACTGCGATGGAACTACTCAATCACGTCGGGCGTCATGAATTGGCGCAGTCTTTTCGCGGCTCCAGTTTTACGAACGACCCGAATCTGGTCCAAACTTTCAACCTCACGCCCGGCTCGCGGTTCAACACAAATTATCTGAACAACTTTTTTCACATTCGCGAAGATCCCACTCATCCGGGAACTTATTTCGGAATTGATGCTCCCGATTTTGGCAATCACGCGGCGGGACAAATTTTAACTTTGTTCGGCCCGCCCGGAACAAACGGCGAACAGATGTTCATCAAATACATCACGCCGAAAAGCACGGTCAATCCCAACGCGGCGGGGATTTATCGCAACCCGTTGCCCATGACGGACGGCTCGCTGGTCGCGGCCTATTCATCAGGCACCGTCGTTGCAGCCAACATTGGCACAGCGGCCTTTCCCAAGTCGCCGCACAATTTTCGGTTGTCGAAAATGTTGCCTTCTGTCAATGGCCTTTGGACGAACGCGCAGTTTTTTACGAGCGGAATCACCAACCCAATGACCTATTGGAAAGGCTCGACACTCATTACTTATACCAATGCGCTTTGGGAATTGGAGCCGGTTGAAGTCGTCGCGCGCCCGATTCCTGCGCGACAAAATGCGTTGGTCGCGGCGATTGAGGCGCAGGTTTTTTCTGAGGAAGGCGTGACGATTTCTGAAATGCAATCATGGTTGCGATCAAACGATTTGGCGCTGGTGATCAGTCGAAATCTCACGGCGCGAGATCGGGCGGACAAAGAGCAGCCCTATAATTTGCGAGTGCCGGGCGGAGTGCAAACCGTGAGCACCAACGGCGGAAAAATCTACGACGTCAGTGCCATTCAATTTTTGCAGGCCGACCAATTGCGTGGTTTGACATTCGGGACGACAAATCCCGTCGCAGGCCGCCGCGTTTTGGCGGTCCCTTTGCACGATTCCAATTCTATTGCTTTCAATTTGCCGGTGACCAATGGAGTTGCTGCGACCCAGCTTGGACTGGACGGATCGCAAGCAACATTTCTTCCCGCTCGTCGCGGCATTACGCATCAAACGCTCGACACCAACGGCAATCATGTTGTGCGCGAACGTTATTGGATCACGTATCAGCCGGGCGAGATCCGGACCTGCGCTGTCTGCCACGGTTTAAACGTCGCGGACCAGGCCGGGAATGGAGTGGCGACAAACGCGCCCTTCGCTTTGCGTTTACTGCTGCGAAATTGGCGCGACCAAACCACGCCTTTGAAATTGATCTCCGCCTTTGCGACAAACGGAAATATCCACGTCAATGCGAGCGGCCCGTCGCGTCGCACAAATGTTTTGGAAATTTCCGGAGACTTGCAGACGTGGATTGCGACGCAGACAAATATTTCCACCACCAACCAATTTTACTTCGACGACCCGCAAATTTTTGGAGTGAGCAACCGTTTCTATCGTCTTAAAAATCCTTGAAAGTTTAACAATAGAGGAGGCCGGGACAGAGCATTTGATAAGTCAGAACAACTATTAAACAGGCAAATCGAAGAATGAGTAAAATGAGTAGAAAAAATGGAAATTCAACAAGCTCAAACGGCTTACCGACCCGTTTCTGCACAGAGCGTTTGGACGAGAACTCCAATTACTAGTGTGCCATTTCCATTTCTTTCGGTTGGTGTAAATCGGGGGGAACATTTGTCATCAGCCAATAGCCTTGAAGCCGGCCCAGTAATTCCATCAATTCCGCAAAACTGGCTGGCTTGTTTAAATAAGAATTGGCACCCAGTTCATAAGCAGTCTCGATGTCTTGAGGGTGAGTGGAGGAAGTTAAAATCACGATCAACATGCGCTTTAACTCAGGTTGATGCCGCACCCATTCCAAAACTTCAAACCCGGAAGTGCGCGGCATTTTCAAATCCAGCAACAACAGAAAGGGGATCGGATAACGCTCGCGGTCGGCATACTCTCCGTCACCCCGCAAATAAGCGATCGCTTCCTCCCCGTCTTTCACGCGTGTGAGCGGGTTCAGCAGATGCGCTTTGCTAAAAGCCCGCCGCATCAAAAATGCGTCATCGTCGCAATCTTCCGCCAGAAGAATGGTCGATGTAGAAATCAGGGTCTCGAAAGATTCATTCATAAGTCACTCTATAAAACCATTTTACCACGCATATCTCAATGGGGGTTTCGCCTGAATAAGCCGCGAGCATTCGGAGGAATTCAAGCTGCGAGGATTCGGAGGAATCTCCGAAGGGTTTTCGCAGGAATCAAGTTAAGTCGAACGCTGCAAAGAGTCGCAACCGGACTCCTTGCATCCGGAAAACATTTCATTAACCTAACCTCCGTGATTATTGCGCCATCCATTCTGGCCGCCAATTTTGCCTGTTTTGGCCGGGAAGCTCAGCGCGCCACTCAAGCGGGCGCAGACTGGTTGCACATGGACATCATGGACGGACATTTCGTGCCGAATATTTCTTTCGGCCCGGAAGCGGTGCGCGTCGTTCGGCCGCTTACAAAAATTCCGCTCGATGTCCATTTGATGTGTTCCCGCCCGGAAATTTTACTCGAACCTTTTGTGAAAGCGGGTGCAAATCGTCTTACCATCCATGTCGAACTCGGCGAACAAGTCACGCCCTTGATCTGGAAAATCCGTTCCCTCGGAAAAAAAGTCGGCCTCGCCATCAATCCCTCCACACCGATGTCCGCCTTGAAACCATTTCTCGGCGAGGTTGAATTAATTCTGATTATGACCGTCAACCCTGGTTTTGGAGGACAACCATTCATCACTGAAACTCTGCCCAAAATTCAGCAGGCGGCTGCGTGGCGCGCGGAAAAAAGTCTTCGTTATCACATCGAAGTGGATGGCGGTATAAACTTTCAAACGGCGGCGGATTGCGCTCGCGCCGGAGCCGACGCCTTTGTCAGCGGCACTGGTTTGTTCGGGCAGCCCAGTCTCAGCCGAGCCATTAAAAAAATGCGGAGAATCGTCACGAAAAATTCGCCCACCAAAACAATCAGCGTGGAACTGGACGATTAAATTCTTTTGCCTTCAAATTTCTGATTTGGATTTAACCATTAACGCTTACCTTTTTTCCCATGCCCGAAATAAAATTTGGAACCGATGGCTGGCGCGCAGTGATCGCCGAAGACTTCACTTTCGCCAATCTGGACCGCGTCGCGCAGGCCGCGGCTGATTATTGGAACGCCAACCCAATTGATGGCACCGAAAAAAAAGTTGTTGTCGGCTATGACCGCCGTTTTCTCTCCGACCAATTTGCGCGGCGGGTCGCGGAAGTCTTGGCGGGAAATGGTTTTCAAGTCACGCTGACGTCCGAGCCGACCCCGACGCCCGCCATTTCATTGGCTGTCAAAGCAATCAGAGCAATCGGCGGAGTGATGATTACCGCCAGCCACAATCCGCCGTCGTTTAATGGGTTCAAATTGAAAGCGCACTACGGCGGTTCTGCTGACCCGGCCATTTGCCAGGCAGTGGAAAAATTGCTGGATAAAAATCCGGTGCGCGCCATGCCGTCTGCGCAAGCGGAAAAGGCCAAAAAAATTCTGCTGAAAAATATCCGGGCCGCTCATTACGCAGCAGTCAAGCGGCTGGTTGATTTTCCGTTGATCTCAAAATCCAGATTGCGTTTTGCGCACGACGCGCTCTTCGGAGTGGGCGCGGGATGCTTCGATGATTTGCTCGCGGGAACAACCTGTCGCGTCACCACCCTCAACGGAAATCACGACCCAAATTTTGGCGGAATCAATCCCGAGCCGATCGAAAAAAATTACGCGAAGAGCGCGGCGTATCTAAAGAAACATCCGCACGATATTTGTCTTGTGACAGACGGCGACGCTGACCGCGTTGGAGGAATGGATGGGCGTGGAAATTATCTGACCACGCACCAGTTGATTTGCCTGTTGCTGCATCATTACATCGTCAATCGGCGCGCCAAAGGCCGCGTGATCAAGGCTTTGACCACGACTTCCATGGTGGACAAAATTTGCGCGGCTTACGGTTTGGAGTTGGTCGAAACAGGCGTCGGCTTCAAATATATTTGCGCGGAAATGATCAAGGGAAATGTTTTGCTGGGCTTTGAAGAAAGCGGCGGGATCGGTTTTCCCGGTCACATTCCGGAGCGCGACGGGATCGCTGCGGGAATGATGTTGCTGGAATTATTGGCCACCGAAAAAAAAACTGTGAATCAGTTACTGCGCGATTTGGAAAAACAATTTGGGGCGCATCGTTATGGCCGCATTGACACGCATTTTCCGCTGGAGAAACGTGCCGCGCTCATGGAATTCTGCAAAACGAATCCGCCCGCGAAACTGTTGCAATCGCCTTTGTCGGATGTGAAAAGTTATGACGGTGTAAAGTTCGTAGCGCAGGACGGTTCGTGGTTGATGTTGCGCGGCTCCGGCACCGAGCCGATTTTGCGAATCTACGCGGAAGCAAAATCCGAATCCGACGCGGCTAAACTGCTCAAGTTGGGCGTGAGTTTAACGAAGCGCGTTTAGGATTCCATGACTCCCGCCTCGTAAATCTTGTAACAACTTTCCGTCATGCCGAGTCGCGCATAGGCGCGTTGGGCGGATTGATTTTCTTTTTCGACATACAATCTCAGGGCGCAGACGTCGCCTGCGTTTATGGCCTGTTTGCGAACGTGCTGGTAAAGCTCTCGATAAATTCCCTGCTGCCGATATTTTTCCTGCACGTAAACACTTTGAATCCACCAAAAGTTTGCGTTGCGCCAATCGCTCCACTCGAACGTGATCATTAACGACCCCGCGATCTTCTGGGCACGTTCCGCCACGAGATAAAAACCGCGTTGGCTATCGTGCAAAAGATTCTCCACACCGCGACGCACTGTTTCCGGAGAAAGTTCGAGTTGCTCTGTTTCACGCGCAAGATCGATGTTAGAATCAACGAGCGCCGAAACGTCCGCGAAAGTTCCATGACGGATAATCAAATTGTTCATCGCTTGTTTGTAATCTTTTAAACATCTCGCGCCGTTCTTCACCGAGACCAAATGTGGCGTATGGCGAAAGATTTTTCAGCGCGCGGGTTTAAGCTGATTGAAAAACAGTTCGAGGGCGACTACGTTTCGTCTCAATGTTGGAAGACCGCTCATACATGCGCCGCGAAAACGAACCTTCTCGATGGTCGATGACCACGATTTTGCTGGCGGTCAATGTCGCGTGTTTTCTGGTGCAAAACATTGCCTCCTATTATTCCCGATTTCCGGTCAATGATTATTTCGCGCTCAGCTTGAGTGGGTTGAGTCATGGATACGCCTGGCAATTGCTCACCTTTCAATTCATGCACGGCGGAGTTTGGCATCTGTTGTTTAATTGCTTTGCAATTTATTTTTTTGGTCGCGCGATGGAAGAAGCGCTGGGCGCTCGCTCGTTTCTAAAATTATATTTTCTGAGCGGCGTTTTGGGAGGCTCGCTGCAACTGGTGGGCGCTTTGATATTGCCGAAGCACATGGGGAGCGCGGTAATGGGTGCGTCGGCGGGCGCATTTGGGTTGATCGCCGCTTATGCGACGCTTTTTCCAGAACGTTCGCTGACGATGCTTTTGTTTTTGATAATTCCCATCACGATCAAGGCAAAATATCTTCTGCTTTTCAGCGGGGCATTGGCGATTTTTGGAATTTTAATTCCGAACGATAATGTTGCTCACGGTGCGCATTTAGGCGGCATGTTAGTTGGTATTTTTTTCATCCGTTGGCGTGTTTGGGAAGCGTGGTCAACTCGGTCGTGGTTTCCTTTCAGACGCACTCCCTCCGTGCGCGAATTAGTAAAAGCCAACTCCACTGAGCGGGGAAATTGGCGACGGGCCAAGACCGCGCGTCCGCCGGATGAAGAATTGCCTGCTGCGCAATTCATCAGCCAGGAAGTGGACCCGATTCTGGATAAAATTTCCGCCCAGGGAATTCACAGTTTGACTGAGGATGAGCGACAGATACTCGATGCCGCGCGAAAGAAAATGGCGCGAAGATAGAGAGCGCCGAAAAGATTCGGATTCCAAGCGCTGGTGTTTGGTGGAGGTTGAAATCCTAGGTTCTATCGCCCTATTTTCCATCCAGGCAATCGCGCACAGCCTGCGCCAGTTTATCGGGATGATACGGCTTTTGCAGAAAATTCAAACCTTCTTTCAGGACAAAATCTTTTCCCACGATGTCCGCGCTGTAACCGCTGGTGTAAATTACTTTCAGGCGTGGGTTCTCGGTCAGCAAACTCGCCGCCAGTTCAGTTCCGCTTAAACCCTCCGGCATGATCAGGTCCGTCAGCAATAAATCGATCGATGCCTGTTGTTGTTGCCACACTTTTAATGCGGACACCCCCGAATCTGCTTCGAGGACGCGATAGCCCTGGCGCTCCAGAATATATTGGACGAGCTGGCGCAAGGGGCGTTCGTCTTCCACCAACAAAATCGTTTCGGAACCGCGCGGAACTTTTTTCTCTTGAGCCGCAGCAGGAATGGTTTTCGGTTCGAGATCGCGCGGCAGAAAAATTTCAAAACTGGTTCCTTTTCCAGGTTCGCTGGAGACTTTGATCCAACCGTCGTGTTGTTTGACAATTCCGTAAACAATCGCCAAACCCAAACCGGTGCCTTTGCCCATTTCCTTGGTGGTAAAAAATGGTTCAAAAATGCGACCGATATTTTCCGGGCTGATGCCCGTGCCATTGTCGGTAACTTGCAGGCAAACAAACTCGCCGACACGAGATTCAGGATTGCGCTCGGTGTAAGTTTCATCGAGGCGAATGGGATTCGTGGCAATAACGAGTTCGCCGCCGCGCGGCATGGCGTCGCGCGAGTTGACTACGAGATTCAATAAAACCTGCTCCATCATGCCGCGATCCGCGTGGATGAGCGGCAGATCGGCAGATGTTTTCACTTTCAACAAAATGTCTTCGCCGAGGATGCGTCGCAGCATTTTGGTCATTTGCTCCACGACGACTTTGAGATCAAGGGATTGCTTTTGAATAATTTGACGACGGCTGAAGGTGAGGAGTTGGCGCGTCAATTGGGCCGATTGTTCTGCGGCGAGGGAAATTTCGGTGAGGGCCTCATTCGTGGAGGCATTTTTTTCTGCGGCCAAAAGCAATGACGTGTGGCCTTGGATGACGGTAAGAAGATTGTTGAAATCGTGCGCGATTCCGCCAGCCAGTTGACCGATGGAATCCATCTTTTGAGACTGACGAAGCTGGGTTTCAAGGCGTCTTTGCTCGGTCACATCGCGAAATAAACCGAGGAGCAGGGGACGGCTGGCATCCATATCCACAAATGAATTGGAGCCTTCCAGTTCGCAGGTTTTTCCAGAAAGAAAGGTCACCTTTCGTTCGATGTATCGCTCGATGCTGCGATCGCGAAAACGCTGTTGATATTTTTTGAGTAAATCGGCGTGTTTATTGGAGTCAGAGTAGGTCACGGTGAAGGGTTGACCTTCAAGCCTTTCGCGAGGGAGTCCAACCAGCCCGCAAAAGGCTTTATTCACCGCGACGATTTTACCCTCCTGATCCGTTAACCGCATGCCGTCCACTGAATTTTCCCAAACAGAATGAAAACGCACTTCCGACATTCGCAACGCCTCTTCGGCGCGAATTCGATGCAGCGCCCCACCGCAATGGTCGGCAATGGTTTTTAGGAAGTGCAAATCCTCTTTATCGTAGGCGTTTAGAGAATAACTTTGAATGGATAGAATTCCGACAACTTCGGTGCCGCTATGAACCGGCGCGAACATCAGCGAAGCGGACGGGCGGGAGATGTCGCCGAGCGGACTCGTTTCCGATAGCATTTTGAGCGGAGGTTTTTTCAAGATCAGTTCGGCTCCTCCTTGAATAATTCTTCGCGCCAGAGCGCCCAGCGGCGTGAAACGAACAGAATCAGAAACTTCTGTGACCTTTCCCTCCACCGTATCGATATTCAACAGCGGTAAAAACTCGTCCTTTTCGGGCGAATAAAGATTGAGCGCAAAAACATCGCGCCGAAATAATTCGTTAGTAGATTCAGCAATAATCCGCGCCGCTTCGACAGGAGAAAGAGCCACGCTCAAATTCCGACCCAGCTTGGAAAGCGCCGCCTCGCGTTGTGCAATTTTCTTTCGCGCGGAAATATCGCGTGATACCACCAGAACGCGGCTGGATTCTTTCGAATCGCCCTTCACAAAATTTCCTTGCGATTCGATATGGCGAACGGACCCGTCCGGCAAAAGAAAACGGTATTCGATTCGCTGGCCTACGCCCGTTTCGAGAGTATTACGGAAAACCGCCCGGACTGCCGCCACATCTTCTGGATGAACTTGTTGGAAAGAATCGGTCCCCTTTTGAAGCTCCAACCCAAAAATTCGTCGATAGGAGGGGCTACTATAAAGTCGGCGACCTTGCGCATCGATTACTGCGATGAGGTCTGTCATGTTCTGTGAAATCAATTGGAACATCTCCTCTCTTTCCCGCAACTGCTCCTGCGCCTCGACTTCCGCCGTCACGTCCCGGTTGGTTCCCTGGTAAAATAAAATTTTGCCGGACTCATCGCGAACCACCTGCGCGTTGGTTCTGACCCAAATTTTTGTCCGGTCTTTTTTATAGAGATGGGCTTGAAAATCGCGAATAAATCCGTGCTGATCGATCCATTTCCGAAATGCCTGCCGGTCTTTAGGATTCACGTAAAGCTGCTCGGAAATATTCGTAATGCTGTCCAGCATTTCCCGTGGCGAATCATAGCCGAAGATGCGCGCCTGCTCCGGGTTGGCGCTCAAATACCTGCCATCAGGCGCGCTCTTGAAAATTCCTTCGGTGGCGTTCTCAAACAATTGACGAAACTTTGCGTCAGCCAGTTCCAATTTATTGACTGCGTTGGACACCTCACCCGACTTTCGGCGCAGTTCCAGCAGTGACATCACATGACGGCCCAACACGCCGAGCGCGCGGCGTTGTGAGGGCATCAGAGTCTTCGGTTTGTCATCAATCACGCAAATCGTGCCGAGCGCGTAACCCTCTGAATTGATCAAAGGGACGCCCGCATAAAACCGGATATTTGGCTCTCCCAACACCAGTGGATTGCTGGCGAATCGGCTGTCCTTCGTCGCATCGGGAATCTCCATTAACTCATTTTTTAAAATGGTGTGGGAACAAAAAGAAATATCCCGCGAAGTTTCCGATGCGGTCAGTCCGACTTTCGATTTAAACCATTGCCGCTTCTGATCCACAAAAGTGATTGTCGCAATGGGACACTCACAAATTTCCGCCGCCAATTCGGTTAAATCGTCGAGCGCCTTTTCCGGCGCGGAGTCGAGCACTTCGTATTGCCAAAGCACTTCCAAGCGCTGCTTTTCATTTTGGACCGGGAGACTCATTGGTTTGTGAATGGAAAAATATGTGACGCCCGCATTTATGAAACAAGCCAAATGGAAAAAGAACCAGTTGGAAAGAAAGGAATTTGCTTTCGATATATTTAACCTGTCAAAAGTTTGTGAAAAATTTCACAAAATCCGGCTTGCAGTAATTTTACCCAATGATATTTTCCAAAACGTTGTTAAACTATTAAACAATTCTATGAAAAAACAGATTAGCTGGATCGCTTTTTTAACTCTCACCGCCGTCTTAAAAGTTTCTGCAGGTGATGTCTCTGGCACGGTTACGCTCAAAGGAACGCCGCCCCCCGAGAAAGATTTGCCGCTGGACGCGAAGTGCGGCGAACTTCACAAGTCGGCTGCAAAAACCCGTTTTTATGTGGTGAACGACAAGGCGCAATTGGCGGATGTGATTGTCGCCATCAAAGGCGCTAAAGGCGGAGGGAGTGGAGCTTCTGCCACGCCTGTTGTAGTGGATCAAGTCGGCTGCGAATATGTCCCTTACGTTTTTGCGATTCAAGCTGGACAAAAAATTCAGGTGCACAATTCCGACCCGTTTATGCATAATGTCCACTTCATGCCCAGCGATTCGTCGAAAGAAGCCAATAAAGCGCAGATGCCCAAAAGCAGCGATTTGGAATTCGGCTACAATAAAGCGGAAAATTTTGCCAAGTTCAAATGCGACGTTCACCCGTGGATGTTTGCCTATTTCAGTGTGTTTGATCATCCCTATTTTGCTGTGACTGGCAAAGACGGCAGTTACAAGATCGCAAATGTCCCACCGGGAAAATATACTTTGGAGTTTTATCATCGCAAAGCAGCCCCAGCCGCGTCGCCCATCACAAAAGAAATTGAAGTAAAAGACTCGGCGACAACTGCGGACATTGTTCTTGAAGTAAAATAATTTAGCGAATACGAGCAAACCGCTGGGGCGAATCCGCCGCAGCGGTTTTCGTTTTTGAACATGTCGCGTTCCACCCATAATCCGTGGCTTCATCGCTTCGCCGTTTTTACCGCGATCTGCACGCTGCTGCTGATTGCGCTGGGCGGGTTGGTCACGAGCCACGAAGCCGGAATGGCCGTCCCTGATTGGCCGACGACTTACGGTTACAACATGTTTTTGTTTCCGGTCTCGCAATGGGTCGGCGGAATTTTTTATGAGCATACGCACCGGCTATGGGCTTCGGAAGTTGGCCTTTTAACATTGACGTTGATGTGCTTGTTGTTTGGAAGGGGAGCGCGTTGGATTTTACGCGGTCTGGGATTGATTTTAATTGCAAGTGGTCTCTTCGCTTTATGGCATAAGCAAAGTTGGATCGCCGGAGCTTTTTACGGAGCAAATGGAGCTTTCATGTTTGGAATCAGTTTCGGGATTACTCATTTGGAAACCTCTCCTAAATGGCTGCGGCGTCTGGGTTCAATTGCCTTTTTTCTTGTTGTGCTACAAGGAATTCTCGGCGGGTTGCGGGTTACGCAAATGAAAGATGAAATTGGAATCTTCCATGCAACGCTTGCACAAATTTTTTTAGTTCTAATCTGCGCCATCGCTCTTTTCACGAGTCGTTGGTGGCAATCTTTTGCGAATTCGGATGAAGCACTATTGCCCAATTGCAATCTGCGTCGGTTCGCCACGGCGACGACATTTTTAATACTGTTTCAATTGGTCCTCGGCGCGACCATGCGACATCAACACGCTGGCCTCGCCATCCCCGATTTCCCTCTCGCCTACGGAAAAATTTGGCCAGCCACAGACGCCGCATCCATTCAGGCAATCAATCAAAATCGTTTTATCGAAACTGCGAAACCGATCACACAATTTCACATTGTCGTCCACATGCTGCATCGATTGAGCGCATTTGTGATTCTCGGTTGTATCGGTTTTCTCGCGTTCAAATTGAGGCGAACGCCCGGTGCTCAAGCTCCATTGGCGCGGCTCGCTCTGATTTGGCTTGGAATGATTTGCGCTCAATTTATTTTGGGAATTGTCACTGTGCTGAAGAATAAGCCGGCCGATATTGCGACCGCTCATGTTGTTCTGGGAGCGGGAAGTCTGATGATGGGCGCAATGATTTCGTTGATCGCAAATAAAATTTCCGTTGAACGAGAAAATCGGTTGCGGCATGTTTCACCTGCGTCATCGGTTCAATCTGCGAGCGATTCCGAAGCAAGGTTGGCCGTCCATAAATGAAAGCCGTTATCGAACCATTAAGCGCGCCGGTCATCGCAGAAAAAATTTTCGCGGAGAAAACTCACTTCGCGATTTTTTCCGAGTTGATAAAATTGCGCTTAACGACGCTCGTTCTCCTCACGACGGCGGTGGGATTTTACATTGGCGCGAGCGGACCGATAAATTGGAGTTTGTTGCTCAACGCGCTTTTGGGAACGGCTTTGGTTGCAGGCGGCGCGGCGGCACTGAACCAATTGATCGAGCGCGAACACGACGCAAAAATGCGGCGGACCGAAGATCGTCCGCTTCCTTCCGGGCGTTTGCAGCCCGAGACCGTTTTGATTTTTGGCGGACTGATCTCCAGCGTCGGTCTCGGTTATCTCGCTTGGAAAGTGAATTTGCTGACGAGCATTTTGGGCATCGCCACTCTGGGAAGTTATCTTTTTATCTACACTCCGCTCAAACGGGTGACTTCCCTCAACACTGTGATCGGTGCGATTCCTGGAGCGCTTCCGCCGTTGATGGGGTGGACCGCTGCTCGCGACCAAATCAATATTGAAGGATGGGCGTTGTTCGCCATTTTGTTTTTCTGGCAACTCCCGCATTTTCTGGCGATTGCGTGGATGTATCGCGAAGATTATCAACGCGGCGGATTTGTCATGCTGCCGGTGATCGATCCAGAAGGAATTCGCACTGGCAAACAAGCGGTCAGCCACACACTCGGTTTGTTGTTCGTAAGTCTGTTTCCGGTTTTGCTCCGAATGGCAGGGTGGTTTTATTGCATCGGCGCAATTCTTCTGGGAGCAATTTTTCTCGGGGCGGCGATTCAATTCTCGCGAGGATTGACCCGCGAACAGGCGAGGAACCTTTTTTTCGCGTCCATAATTTATTTGCCATTGTTGTTGGGAATTATGGTGTTCGATAAAATAAAACTTTAACCAAAAAATGATTCTGCCGTTGACACTGAAACAAACGCAAAGTTTACTAGCGCCCCTAAAATTTAGTGGCGCGTTCGGTTTTCGGCGGCGATAAAATAAAAAGCCATGCAGCATACACACGACGACAAACATCACGCTCACGCTCACGATGAGCATGCCCATCACGAGTTGGGGTTCTGGGCTAAATACGTTTTCTCCACCGACCACAAAGTCATCGGCATTCAATACGCCATCACCGCGCTTATTTTTCTCTTTTTCGGTTTTTCGCTGATGATGCTGATGCGCTGGCAACTTGCTTATCCCGGACAGGGAATTCCCTTCGTCGGCTCGCTCCTGCACAACCTGCTCGGAGATGCCGCGCCTGCGAAGCTCAACGACGCAGGACAAGTCGTTGGCTATATCATGTCGGCGGATTTGTATAACGCTTTTGGCGCGATGCACGGAACGATCATGGTGTTTCTTGGAATTGTGCCGCTCGCCTTTGCGGCGTTCGGCAACTTCGTCGTCCCTCTCCAAATCGGCGCGCCGGACATGACTTTTCCGCGCATCAACATGGCCAGTTATCAATGCTTCGTTGTCGGCGGAGTTATTATGTTGGTCAGCTTTTTCATTCCCGGCGGCGCGGCTGCGGCGGGATGGACCTCCTATTCTCCTTTGGCCACGCTCGGCTCAAGTCACGGCCAAACTTTCTGGCTGATCGGAATGGTGTTTCTGATTACGTCGTCGTTGTTGGGCGCAGTTAATTTCATTGCGACGATTATCCAACTTCGCGCTCCCGGCATGAACTGGATGCGTCTTCCCTTTTTCGTTTGGGCGCAATTCGTGACCGCGTTTCTTTTGTTGCTGGCGTTTCCTCCACTCGAAGCTGCCGCAGTCATGCAATTGATGGACAAAGTCGCGCACACCAGTTTTTTTCTACCGACCGGCCTTGTTGTCTCGCAACAAATTGCCAACATCAGCGGTGGTGGCAGCCCGCTCCTCTGGCAACATCTATTTTGGTTCCTTGGTCATCCCGAAGTTTACGTTTTGATTCTTCCGGCAATGGGCATTGTTTGCGAAGTCATCGCCAACAACACCCGTAAACCGATCTGGGGCTATAAATCATTGGTCTATTCCACACTCGCGATCGGATTTTTGTCATTCATCGTTTGGGCGCATCATATGTATCTCACCGGAATGGGCACGAAGATCAGCACGTTTTTCCAAACCACCACGATGATTATTTCCATTCCGTCAGTCATCATCCTGACCTGTTTCTTTATTTCACTTTGGGGTGGCTCGATTCGCTTCAACACTCCCATGCTTTTTTGTTTGTCGTTTCTGCCCATGTTCGGCATTGGCGGTTTGACGGGCCTTCCGCTCGGCTTCAATTACAGCGATTTATTTTTGCACGATACTTATTACGTCATCGCGCACTTCCATTACATCGTCGCGCCGGGAACCATTTTCGCGCTCTTCGCGGGAATTTATTATTGGTATCCAAAAGCGACCGGGCGTCACATGAGCGAATTCTGGGGCAAAGTTCACTTCTGGTTGTCGCTGCTTTTCATGAACCTGATTTTCCAGCCGATGTTTGTGCAAGGCATGGCGGGATTGAATCGTCGGCTATACGACGGCGGCGCGACTTACGCGGGCGTGGCGAATCCAGCGGGCGGGGTAGTCGTCGGCGTTCCGCAATTTTTTCTTGATCTCAATAAAATGATTTCGCACGCCGCGTGGGCATTGGCTCTGGCGCAAATCCCATTCATCATCAATTTTTTCTGGAGCATCAAAAAAGGACGCAAGGTTGATTCCGATAATCCGTGGCAAGCCACCACTCTGGAATGGCAAACGCCTACACCTCCGCCGCATGGAAATTTTCCGGTCGTGCCCAACGTTTATCGCGGGCCCTACGAATACAGCGTGCCTGGTCATGACACCGATTTCACTCCGCAGAATGAACCCGATCGCGTTGCGCCTAAAATAACTCAACCTTTGCCCAAATAAATTTCCATGGAAATCCCATACACAGTCAAACCGCGTCCCGATACCGGGCTTTACAACGCCAAAGTCGGCATCTGGCTTTTTCTCGCGTCGGAAGTGATGCTGTTCGGCGCGCTCTTTTCCTCCTATATTTTATTGCGCGTGGGGGCCGCTGCGGGGACCTGGCCCCACGGACTTCTCAACGTTAATCTGGGCACGATCAATACCATCGTCCTTATTACGTCGAGTATTACGGTGGTGATGGCGTGGGTTTCGTTGAAGCTCAATCAATGGGGCAAATTTAAAATGTATCAGGCAGTCACACTACTCTGCGCGCTCGCCTTTTTGGGAATCAAGTCTGCCGAATACAAAGATAAATTCACTCATTTCCAAATCATAAAAAAGGACGGCACCTACGTGGATGGCCACATGCACGGTGCTGCTTACCTCGATAAAGACGGCAAGTCCCTTGAAGTCCACAAATATCATGGTCTGACTTTCAAAGAAAACGGCTCAGAATATTCGCTCAAGGAAGTAACCCTCAACGGGATCGGAGCCGAAGAGCTTGGTCAAATCAATGAACCCAAACACGGCGAGCATCACGAACATAAAAACATTTCAGTTCCCGCTGCTGAAATAAAAAAGATCGAAAACTACGGGCCGTGGCACAGCACCTACCTGGCGATTTATTTCACACTCACCGGCTTGCACGCCCTGCACGTCATTGGCGGCGCGCTCGTCATCTTTGTTCTTTGGGCGCGGGGCGGTAAAATGTGGCGGACTGATCCCGAACGTTACACCAACCGCATTGAAATTTCTGGTCTCTTCTGGCATTTCGTCGATCTGGTTTGGATATTCTTGTTTCCGGTTCTTTATCTACTTTAAGAAATTATGAGCGAACACGATACGCATCACGACGTCAGCAAACACATTCGCGGCTACCTGATTGTTTTCGGGGCGCTCCTGGTCGGGACCGTCCTGACGGTTTGGGCTTCGCATTTTCACTTTGGAAGGGAAGGCAGCAACGTCGGCAACATCGTCGTTGCGCTGATCATCGCTTTGACCAAAGCTTTTCTAGTGGCAGGTTATTTCATGCATCTTATTTCCGAAAAGAAACTGATCTATTCCGTGTTGGCTTTTACCGGTTTCTTTTTTGCGGGACTGATGTTTTTGACGATCTGGTCGATGCATCCATCGAGCATTATTCATTTTAAATAATTATGTCGCTGAAAGCTTTTCATATCGTTTTCGTCGTCGCTTCCACGCTGCTCGCGTTCGGATTCGGCGGCTTGGAATTAAAAAACTATTTCGCGCTCGGCGAAAAACAATCTTTGGTCCTGGGCGTTTGTTCGCTGATCGCGGGGATCGCTTTGATCTGGTATGGCAAAGTTGTTTTGAAAAAGTTGAAACACATTAGCTACTTATGAAGCGATTCAAATTTATTGCCCTGTTTGTTTTCCTTGTTCTGCTGTGCGCGCCAGGCGTCATGGCTTGCTCGGTTTGCGGTGGGGCCTCCGACGCGCCTATGGCCAAAGGAATGAACTGGGGAATTTTCAGTCTGCTCGCCGTCATCATCCCGATGCTGGTTGCCATCGCCAGTTTTTTTGTGTTCCTCGCCAGAAAGTCGGCGCAGTTCACCGCGCAATCAGCAACCCCTCAATCTTTAGCAACGAAGAACGTTTAAATTAATGAACCAGTATTTTGACCTCACGCGGTATCTCCAGTTGCCCGTCCTTGCCTCCGAGCATGGACGGAAAGTCGATGCCCTCATCATCTTTGTCCATTGGTTGATGATCGCTCTTTTTATCGGCTGGATCATTTACTTTTTTTACGCAATTTACCGCTTTCGAAAATCGAGAAATCCCAAAGCCGATTACGTCGGCGCTAAAACCCACGCCTCCACTTACATCGAGGTAGCCGTCGCACTCGTCGAAGGCGTCCTGTTGCTCGGCATGGCCATCCCCCTCTGGGCAAAGAGCGTGGACAAATTTCCTTCCGAAAAAGAATCAACCGTTCTTCGCGTCACCGCGGAACAGTTTACCTGGAACTCGCGTTATCCGGGTGCCGACAACAAATTTGGAAAACAGGATTTTCGTTCTGCTTCCTCCACCAATCCGCTTGGCTACGTTGCTGACGATCCCAATGGCAAGGACGACATCGAGCCGCCCGCCAAAGAAATCCATGTCCCCGTCAATCGGCCCGTGATTATTTATCTCACCTCCAAAGACGTTATTCACTCCTTCCAACTCGACAACATGCGCGTCACCCAGGACGCCATCCCCGGAATGAGAATCCCCACCCAGTTTACGCCCAACAGAGTAGGTCACTACCGCATCCAATGCGCCCAACTTTGCGGCAGCGGCCACTCTGGAATGTTTGGCGAATTTTTCGTGGACACCTCTGAAGACTACGCAAAATGGCAAGCCGAAAAACTGAAAAGCAAAGGCACCAGCGCGACCGTCTTTGAGTAACGCTTTCATAAAATCAAGAAGAGTTATTAACAAGGGAACTGTAACCAACAGCATCCGTTATCGCCTGCGCGGAGCGCAAATTGCATCTATTCATCCAAAAAATTATGATTATTCGACAATGTCTGGTGGTTGCGGCCTCGGGCCTTTGTTTGCTGGGTTGCAACAAGGCCCCTCAAAACTACAGCGATATCAGTGCGGCCACGAATCCTCCAGCCATAGCAACGGCATCGGCACCGGCGGGTGAATGGAACACTACCGGGAGCGGGTTGAAATACCAGGCGTTGAAACAAGGAACGGGCACGAAGTCGCCCAAGGCAACGGACACGGTGAAGGTTCATTATCACGGCACGTTGCTCAATGGCACGGTGTTCGATAGTTCCGTGGAGCGCGGCGAGCCGATCAGCTTTCCTTTGAATCAAGTCATCCCCGGTTGGACGGAAGGTCTGCAATTGATGAAGGTGGGCGATAAATTCAAATTTGAAATTCCGTC
>JBDSYB010000153.1:0-12556 GCA_039925885.1 Verrucomicrobiota bacterium | reverse complement strand
GCAAGTATGTTGTGTTTTATTTGGAAAACCATTTCCCATAAAAAATTGCCGGGATGGATTTGGATTTTCACTGGCGCGGTGTTGCTTGCCGGTTGCGCGTCGCCGCGTGCCATCGGCTCAAAGGCTCGTCGACCATTTAATTTTGCAAAAGATTCCCTCTCGTTCAGCAACGAATTGGCTTGGGATTATTATTTCGACGCGAACGGCAAGTGGTCTCACCGACGTCATGAACCGAAGCCGCAATACAAACAGCATTGTTTCGTCGTCGCGCATATCGCTAAACAATTTTTTCGCTACGCAGATTTCCGTCCCGACCTCGCTGTCGCCGACGAAAAGGCGTATCGCTCGATCATTCACGAAATTGTTTTCGGCGGCGACATGCGGCCCGATTCGACCCGGATCATCGTCCCGGGCTATGGAAACCTGCGCGAATTCAGCCGCGCTCAGGAAACAGTTTTGAAAGAAGAAGGAGGCGGTGCCTGGCGCAGCTATTTTCAGCGAGGTCATTGGCGGATAATGGGTTTTTTTAGCCGCAGACATCAGGAGAAAATGCACGAAAAATTTATAAATCTCCTCGAAAACAATCGGGTCATCGTTGCCCACTTAGTCCGCTTTCCGCAACTCAGTATCAATCACGCGGTGCTGGTGACGGGTTTTCATTCCACGGAAGGAGCGGTTGAGTTTTCGATCTATGATCCCAATTCTGCCGACAAGCAGCACGTTTTGACGTATGACCGAGTGAGCCGCACCTTTTCCCTGCCGAGCAACGCTTATTTTTACGGAGGTAAAGTAAATGTTTACGACGTTTATCGCTCCTGTTTCTATTGACCGCAGAAAGATCGCTATGAAAAAAAGTTCACTCTGGAAATTTAAGAAAATAATTCTGGCTTTTCTGTTTGCGTCAACGTTGAGCGCCTTTGCTGATAGACCAATTTACTCTGCATCCTTCGCTGACTTTGACCGTCGCGCGCGCTCCTCGGAAAAAACGGTTTCGGTCGTTTTTTTCGGAGGTTCCTTGACATGGGGCGATGGCGCGAGCGACCCGGAGCGAACCAGTTTCCGGGGATTGATGCAAAGTTATCTCCGCGCAAAATATCCCAACGCGCGCTTTGCATTTACTGATGCGGCAATCGGCGGCACAGGTTCCAAGCTGGGGATGTTTCGGGTCGCACCCGATGTGCTGAGTCACAATCCGGATTTGGTTTTTTTAGATTTTACCACCGAGGATGGATTGGCGAAAACGGACCGGCAATCGCTCGCCAGTTATGAGCGTATTTTACGAGACTTAATTGGCCAGGGGGTTCCGGTGTTGGAAGTTTTGTTTGGCGCGAAAAATTATTTTGCGGAGGATTGGAGTCATCTCGGCCCGCCGCGCTACCGGGATCATTTGGAAATGGGAAATCTTTATCACACAGGAATCGGAAATAGCTTTCCCATCTTGCAGAATTTTTTTAGAACCAACTCCCTGAGTCGTGAAGAAATTTGGCCCGAGGAAGATTGGAAAGCCAGCGATGTGGGTCACCAGATCTATTTCGAGACGGCGCGCGCCGGACTGGAGCAAGCCATTCGCGAAAAGAGATTGTGCAATTTCCCATTGGAACCGGTGTTTGCTGACGAATATAAAAAGCGATTTCAACTTTATCCCGGCACTTCGGCACTGCCATCGGGCTGGCATTCCGGCAAAACATTGCGCCCGAATTCCGACACCCGTGAGAATGCAAATCACTGGATTTCTGAAATCGCAATTGCCGGAGCGAAAGATGTGTCAGACGCGGTGAGCTTAAAAGTGCAGTTTAATGGAACCTTTGTCGGAATTCTCGGGGAAGCAAAAAACGATGGACTCGGCTTTCGAGTTTTTGTTGATGAAGAACCCGTTCCGTATCAAATCCGTCCCCGAAAAGAAATCTGGCCAACCAGCACCGTGCCTTGGGGCGGCGGGACGCGTTTTTTCTGGTATGAGATTTCCGACAAACTTTCTCCAGGCCGTCACATCCTGGAAATTCTGCCCGTGGCGGAGAGCGGCGAAACAGGTGAACTGCGAATTGAAAGTATTTGCGTGGCTGGACCCGGCAGGGAAGTGATGCGACTAACGGGAGACGGCGCCACGAAGTTTTGACGGATTTTAATCCAGTGGCTCTCGTCCCTGATAGCCGGATTCCAAATCGTGCCAGAACTGAATATCCTCGTCGTCTTTTTCCCAGCAAAGAAAAACTTCTCGTTCATTTCTGATGGCGGGAAAATCAATCAAGCCCCGTTCCAAATCTTTGATTTGAATTTCGCGGAAAACAAATTCCTGGAGAAGTGTTTGCAGTTTTGCCTGGATTTTAACGGAGGTGTTGACCGTCTCTCCCCCGACGTCATCACCCGCCGCTCCGAGACTGCTCAGGCGCGCGTCGATCTTTAACATTTGCTCCCGGAGCGCCGCAATTTCATCGAGCCATCGGCGCAGGTTGGGCAGTAAAGCCCGCGCTTCTTCCACGGTGTAATGTTTGGAAAATCGTAAATTCACGGCGACAAATTAATGGGCAGTTTTTTCTTCACGTCCTCGTTAGGCTCAATGCTCAATGACTTTTGCCACGCTTCCCGCGCCTTGTCATTTTGTTTTAACCCGTCGTAAATATCACCAAGATGATCGTAGAGCGAGGCATCGGGTTGCTCGCTCAAGTCGATCGCTTTTAAAATCTGAGTCAGCGCGGCTTGTGGCTCTTTCAGTTTAAATAAAACCCATCCGAGGCTGTCGATATAGGCGGGGTTTTTCGGCTCAAGTTTCACGGCTTTTTCGATGAGACTTCGCGCTTTCTCAAGCTTGATTCCACGGTCGGCCCACATGAACCCCAGATAATTCATAGCCTCCGAGAAATCGGGGGAAAGTTGCAGACACTTTTCCAAATAATTTTCCGCTTGCTCGTAATCGTGATTTCGCTCATGCGCCGAGGCGAGTTGGAAATAAAATAAATGGTTTAACCGGTTTGTGTCGGTCGCGCTGGCGATCACTTCCGCCGTCGTAAAATGTTTCACCGCATCGCCAAAATTCTTCATGCGCGCGAAGGCGAGGCCGGTGAAAAATTCGCCCGTAAAAGTATTGGAAAATTTGGCGCGCGCTTGCTCCAGGGTTTTGAGCGCTTCGCCTGCCTGGTCCGCATTGATTTGCGCGCCTGCCAGTTCGTAATAAGCCGGTTCGAGTTCCGGACTTAAGAGCAGTGCCCGCCCAAAGTTCTCCACGGCCTTCGAATAATTTTTTGATTCGTGTGCGAGACTGCCGAGATAAAACCAGGCTTCAGGATAGCGGGTGGGATTTTCGCGCACCACCGCTTCCAGTTGTTCCGCCGCCTTCGCTTTGTCGCTGCTGCGTAAATAAAGTTTGGCCAGCTTTTCGCGCAAAGCATCGCGCATTTCCGGCACATCGTTGAACTCGTTGACCAAATCCAGATAAAGTTCCGCCGCCTTCCGCCACCCGCCCAACCGGGCAAATCCATCAGCCAGTCGCTGGCGGACATTCGGTCTTTTCGGTTTTTGATCGGCCGCCTGAGATAAAATCTCCAGCCCTTTTTGCTGAAGAGAAACTGCATCCTCGGGACGTGCCTCAGCCAGTTTCCCGTAAAGTTCCGCCAAGCCTATCAAAAAAATTGAGTGGCTGTTGGTTTGGTGAGAGGCCGAAGTGAGCAACTTCAGAACAGCGTCACTTTGTTTTTTTTGCAGCAAAAGTTCGGCTAACGTTTGATAACCGGAAATGGCAGCGGGGGCTTTTTTTACGGCGGATTCAGCAGCGTGGAGGGCGAGATTGGTTTTTCCGGTCGTCAGATAGAGGCGGGCCAATGCCGAAAAAATATTTCCTGACGCGTTGGGTTGTTCCGAAGCCTTGACCAAAAGCTCCTCCGCTTTGTCGAACTGGCGGTGCTCCGAAAAACGATATGCCAGATCCAGAATGAGTTGTTCGTTGGCCGGATCCGCTTTCGCTGCTCTGTAAAATTGTTCAAGCGCCTGCTCAGATTTCTCGTTCAACTCGTAGGTGATGCCAGTAGCGAACCGTGCCAGCGCTTCAGCGCGTTTCTCATCAACAGCCCCTTGTGAAGTAAGTTCAGCAGAATCGGCGTTGCTTGAAATTGTTTTGGAAGAAGCCGGGTCGAGAACGGGGCGGAGTCCACCCGTGCGACAAGCTGAAAATGAAAGAGCCGCCGCCGCGAAAATGATGAAATGCAAAAATTTCATGGCGGTTGGAAACAAAAGGAAACAGCGCAGCCTGAACCATAGGCTGCGCTGGTTAAATTGAAATGCAAACTGGCGACCGTTACTTTTGCCAAGTGCGCTTCTTGTGACGATTGGCGCGAAGTTTCTTGCGACGTTTATGTTTGTTGATCTTTGCTTTCCGACGTTTTTTTAGTGAACCCATATTTTTAACTGCGTTTAATATACGACTTTGTTAAGAGGATATTCAATGATTCCTTCTGCGCCAGCTTCTTTTAACTGCGGGATAATTTCGCGCACAATGCGTTCGTCGATAATTGTTTCCACGGCGATCCAGCCCGATTGACTTAGAGTAGAAACCGTCGGGTTCCGCAAAGCGGGCAAAGCTTTCAGAAGACGCGCGAGATTTTTTTCCTCGATATTCATCTTCAGACCCACTTTCGCCTCGGCCTCCAGAGCGCCTTTCAGCAACATGGAAAGCGTCTCGATTTTTTTTCGTTTCCAATCTTCCTTCCATGCGGCGTGATTGACAATCAGGCGCGGGGTGGAAGTCAAAAGCGTATCGACGATGCGCAATTTGTTCGCGCGAAGGGACGAACCCGTTTCGGTAATCTCGACAATGGCATCGACTAATTCATGCGCTTTGACTTCGGTCGCGCCCCACGAAAATTCCACTTCCGCCTCAACGCCATTTTTTTGCAAATATTTTTTTGTCAGATTCACGACCTCGGTCGCAATTCGTTTTCCGGCCAGGTCTTTGACGGTTTTGATGGGCGATTCGTCCGGCACGGCCAAAACCCAGCGCGCCGGTTGTCGCGTTGCTTTGCTGAAAAGAAATTCGCCAACTTCATGCACGTCTGAATTATTTTCCTGCACCCAATCGTGGCCGGTGATGCCGCAATCGAGATAGCCATGTTCGACGTAACGGCTGATTTCCTGGGCGCGGATCAAACGAATTTCCAGTTCCTCATCATCCACGTACGGCACATACGACCGGCTACTGACCTGGATGTTGAATCCCGCCTTGGCCATCTTTTCAATGGTCGCGTCCTGCAAACTGCCTTTGGGCAAACCGAAACGTAATTTGTTACTCATCCTCTAACTTTCGAAAGTTTTTGTTGGCGCGCGGGCGGGAATATTTTTTATCGGACTCCTTCACACGGGTCGCCGGATTGATTTGCCATTTGCGTCGAGGCAAAGCGACTTTTTTTTTCGCAGGTTTTTTCATCGCGAGGAACTAATCAAATCCTTGGTTTCGAGAGCAACCGATTTTTCCAATAACCCGGATCGCGTTTGTGATGAGCGATGGCGAGGATTAGAATAAAATTCGCCTCAATTGAATACAACACTGCGTAAGGAAATATCGCGACGGAACACCGTCGGACATCCGCTTCGACGACACGCCAACGCTCGGGAGTGCTTAAAATTTGCTGAATGGATTTGCGAACTTTCCAGGTAAAACGATCTGCCAGAGTTCGTCCGTGTATTTGGTAAAACTGAACCGCATCTTCAAACTCCAAAGCCGCTTCTGGATGGAAAACGTGGTTCACTTTTTGAGCAGGCGCTCAATGCGACGATAAACTTCTCCTGCTGGAAGCGGCTTGACTTGACCGGCTAGAACTTCGACACGGCGGCGTTTTGCTTCTTGAACCCATTGCTGCTCTACGTTCGAGTCCAGACTGGCCAAAATTTTTTCAGCGAGATAAACGCGATCTTTCGAGGGAAGGAGAGTTACGGCTTCCGCAAGGTTTTTCAGAGTGGCAGTCATTTTGTTCGATCAATTTAGCGGACGCCGTTTAAGCATCAAAGTCCAATATTTGTTAATCTCGCATTTTCCAAATCGTCTGCCGACCCTGCACTTGCACTTCTCCACGAGCCAACGCGTCGATCGCTTTAGGATACAATTCCCATTCCGCAGCTTGAATTCTTTGGTGTAATATTTCCGGCGTGTCTCCCGCCAAAACCGGAACCGTTTCCTGAGCGATGATCGGTCCCGTGTCCACGCCTTGGTCAACAAAGTGAACCGTGCAGCCGGTGAATTTCACCCCGTAATCCAATGCTTGGTTCCACGATTCCAAACCGGGAAACGCTGGCAAAAGGGACGGATGAATATTCACCACACGATTGGCAAACACGCGAAGAAATTCTCCTTTCAAAATTCGCATGAAACCCGCGAGCACGATCAAATCAACTTTTGCGCTTTGCAAAATGTCGATCAATGCGCGTTCCGCCTCGTCATCAAGTTTGGTGCGAAATTTTCCAGGCGCGATGAATTCGACGCGCAATCCACGTTCGCTCGCCTGTTGCAATATTCCAGATTCCGCTACGTCGCTGATGACGACCGCAATTTCTGCCGGAATTTTCCCCGCTGCGCAGGCATCGGCAATCGCGACAAAGTTCGAGCCTTTGCCGGATCCAAGCACGCCGATGCGAAATATCTTTTCATCATTCACTCGCCTTTGTTTCTCGCAGAATGCTCCCCGCCGCAAGCGTGATTTAGGGCAGAAAGTTTTAGCCACTGATTGCACAGATTTCACGAATTCATTTTTAAATCCGCGTCATTCGTGAAATCCGTGGCTGATTTTCACTTTCACAAACGCTGTTCCTCGATAAAATCGCGCATGGCGAAAAACTATTGGCTCGTGAAATCAGAACCGGAATCTTTTTCATGGTTGGATTTCGTGAACGAAGGTAAAACCGCATGGACCGGCGTGCGAAATTATCAGGCAAGAAATAATCTTCGTTCCATGAAAAAGGGCGATTTGGTTTTCTTTTATCACAGCGTCAGCGAGAAACAAATTGTCGGCGTCGCGCGCGTGCAAAAGGAATTTTACGCGGATCCGACCGCCAAAGAAGGAGACTGGTCGTCCGTGGATTTGGTTCCGGTTAAAGCACTCAAAACGCCTGTGAATTTGGAGATGATAAAATCTGACAAAACTTTGCGAGAGATGCATCTGGTTCGCCAATCTCGCATTTCAGTTACGCAACTGAATGAAACACAGTTTCAACGCGTGCTGAAATTTGGGGAAACGAATTCTGTCTGAACAATTTACCGAACAAAGGGAAGCTCCACGATTTTCGCGACCGAGCGCGTTTCGCTTCCCGTCAATAACTCGGTCCCAATTTTATTGGCCTCGCGCCGCACGTAGCCAATCGCGAGATTGCATTTTAATTTCGGTGAAGCAATCGCGCTCGTGATATAGCCCACGTCCTTTTCGCCGAGAAAAAGTTTGTCGCCCTTAACCGGCAGTTGTTTCAAATCATCCGCCAGCCGCAATCCGCGCAAAGCCTTTGCGACTTGTCCGTAGGTTCGAATTCGCGCGATGACTTCCTGACCGATATAACAGCCTTTGGAATAACTGATGGCGCGCGAGTCGATCCCCGCTTCAGGGGGAAGGTTCGTTTCATTCATGTCCGCGCCGAACCGGGGGATTCCTGCCTCGATCCGCGCGGTTTCGAGAGCTTGCCAACCTGCTGCGCGCCCACCGTTTTTTTTTGCCGAGGCAATCAATTTATCCGCTACTGCGCCGAGAGAATTTGTGGGGACAAATAAATCGAATCCGTTCCCGCCAACGCGCGCTTGGTTCATTAAATAAATTTCGCCGAGCGTATCGTCTTTTACGGTGGAAAAGCTCAACGGTTTTTCGGGAATGGAAAAATCCAATTGCAAGCCACTGAGGACTTGCGCGGCTTTCGGCCCTTGCACACTCAACAAGCCATAATGCGGCGCGACATCCACGATTTGCACGTCGTCGGCGATGATGAATTTCTCCAAACGTTCGCTGACGAATGACGCAAGGCCCGGTTCAAAATCGAGGAGCAATTCATTTTCGAGGCAAAAAATATTCAAGTCACTTTGCATTTTGCCTTTGGCGCTGATGATGGCGGCGTAACAACCTTCGCCGGTTTTCAAATCCTTCACGTTGTTCGTGACTTGCCCGTTCAAAAACTTTTGGCGATCTGCGCTCAAGAGGCAAATGCGGCTGCGAAAACTTAAATCGAAAACAGCGGCTGACTCATGAAGCGCCGCGTATTCAGCGAGCCAATCGCCGTAATGAGAAACGACTTCCTCGCCATTGACCTGGGCAAATTCCGCGTGCAATGCGCTGTGAAATTCGTGGAGCGAAAGAGAACTCATTCAAAGTGGAATTAACCATCAAGACGCCATGTCACCAAGAATGTTTTCAATGCAGGGCAGGCGTCTCTCCAGCGAACCAGACCGTCGCGCTCTGCTCGTATTTTCTTTTGGGCACGCGGGAGGCCCGACCTGCGCTTACAACTCAGAAAAAAATTCGGTCACAAAATCGTTGGCGGGCTTTGCCAGGATTTCCTGCGCAGTCCCGATTTGTTGAAGCTCGCCCTGGTGGAGAATCGCGAGGCGTTGGCCGATTGCCAAAGCTTCGCGTTGATCGTGGGTCACGTAAACCATCGGAACGGCCAGTATCTTTTGTAATTGCACAATTTCGGCCCGTAATTTTTTTCGCGTTGGCGCATCCACAGCAGAAAGTGGTTCGTCGAGAAGAAAAACCTTTGGTTGCCGAACAAGGGCGCGGCCCAAAGAAACTCGTTGTGCCTCGCCGCCGGAAAGCTCCTGCGGACGGCACTGCAATTTATTTTTCAGGCCGAGAATTTCCGCGGCCTGATTGACGCGTTCAGTGATTTCTGCGCGCGGAATTTTCCGCAATTTCAAACCGAAAGATAAGTTTTCCAAAACCGTGAGATGCGGAAACAGCGCCGGGCTTTGGAAGACCATCGCCACGTCGCGATCTTTTGCAGGAACAGAATCCACTGATTTTCCGTCTATAAAAATTGAGCCGCGCGAGGGTTCTTCCAAGCCGGCGATCAAACGGAGCGCAGTCGTTTTTCCGCACCCAGACGGGCCGACTAATGCGAGCAATTCATTGTGTTGAATCGTCAAACTTAATTCTTTGAGCGCGGTGATTGCGCTTTTTCCATTGGAAAAAGTTTTGCTGAGTTTGTCTAAAACAAGGCCGGACATCGAGCGAGTTTTGAAGTTCGAGGGCCGGTTGTCGAGAGACAAAGGAAGTATCGCGTTGACGATAAAACGTTGCGCCTTATCTTGCGGGCCGCCGGATTTCTACGGACAAAATATTTAAAAATTTTATGAGCCTTGATTCCCTTTATTCAAAATTGTTGGTTAAAACCAATGCCAAACTTGTACTGCTGGTCATGGATGGCGTAGGCGACATCGCCACGAAAGCAACGGATTACATGACGCCGCTGGAAGCGTCCGTAACTCCGAACCTAGATGCGCTGACAAAAGATTCCGCGCAAGGTCGCATGATTCCGGTGGCACCGGGAATCACGCCGGGAAGCGGACCGGGACATCTCGCGTTGTTTGGTTACGATCCGATCGAATATCAAGTCGGGCGTGGTGTGATCGAAGCGCTCGGTCTGGGAATGGAATTGAAAGCCGGAGATGTCGCCGCTCGCGCAAATTTCTGCACGCTCGATGCGCGCGGGATCGTCACGGACCGGCGTGCAGGGAGAATCGAGACGAACGTTTGCGAAGAACTTTGCGACGTTCTTTCCAAAAAAATAAAAAAAATTGGAGATGTGCAAGTCATCATCAAGGCAGGCAAAGGCCATCGCTTCGTCGTGATTTTCCGGGGCAAAGGTTTGGAAGGACCGTTGACCGACGCAGATCCCAATCGAGAGGGTTTGAAAATTCCAGTCGTTCAAGCCGTCAATGGAAAATCATTGAAGCAAAGAAAAGCCGCGAAGTTGGTTGCTGATTTTTACAAAATAGCTTTGCCATTGTTAGCCAAGCGAAAGCCTGCGAATGGATTTTTGCTGCGCGGCATTGCGCACCAACCTGTCATTCCCACCATCGAACAACGCTACGGTTTGCGCGCGGCGTGTCTGGCGGTTTATCCGATGTATAAAGGTCTCGCGCAATTGGTCGGCATGAAAAAAATCGAAGGGACGCAAACCATTGCCGAGCAATTCGAGCGTTACGCGGCCGAGTTTGATAATTACGACTATTTTTTCATCCACTACAAATACACCGACATGTTTGGCGAAGATGGAAATTTCGCGGCCAAGAAAAAGGCCATTGAAGAACTCGACGCCGCGCTGCCGATTCTCCTGCAAAAAAAACCAGACGTTCTCGCCATCACGGGTGATCACTCGACTCCGTGCGCAGCAAAAGGTCATTCCTGGCACCCGCAACCAGTCCTTCTACATTCTGCGCTTTCCGGTTCCGATAAATTGAAGCGCTTCACGGAAACCGGCGCGAACATTGGCTCGCTCGGTTTGTTTGAAGCGAAATTTTTAATGCGGCTCATGCAGGCCAACGCGAATATGTTCGACAAATTCGGCGCGTGAAGATTGCCGCCTCTCCACAAAAAATTATTGGCTCTTTAATTCCTCCCACATTCGCAAAAGCGCTTCGACGTATTTTGTCGAGGTGTCTTCCTGAAAACGATTTGTTCCGAGCCACGTTTCGTATCCGCCCCATTTGTGTTGCTCGGGAGTAGGAAGATAGCCGTAGTAACCGTTGGCTAATTCCACGGTGAACGTCGGTTTGAAAGGACTGCGCGCTTTCAATTCCAATCCAGTTTCGCAAAAAATTTCGTTTGGTAAACCGGCGATTCCCACGTCGCCGATGCGCAACGCCTGCACTGGAATCGGCAGTGTCGCTGGATATTCGTTCAGCCGCAAAGTGCGCTCGGCGTAAATTTGTTCCATGCTGCGAAACTGTGGAGGATTTCCGGCGGCGGCGACAATTTTCTGGGCGCGTTCCAATTGGGCGGGCGTCGGATGGCGCACGCCCACTTCCATCAATTGCAATTGCCCGGCGAGCGGAACCCAATTGTGAAATTTAATTTTCTTGTAGGACTTCAACGTGGAGCGCGCTAGGTCATCGGCCACGAGACGCATTTTTTCGTAGGGGCCGGTTTTTTTCTCTTCCGGTTTGCTGAAATCAATGTTGTTGATGTCGCCGCTGGTGCCATTGCTCAACATCGCGACAAACGGTGGATCCTGACGATCCGCGCCGAGCAATTGCTGAATGCGGTCGCAGAACACGGCGAAATAATCCGCTGAAATATCTCCTTCGGGAACACCGCCGACGTAGTGCAACGAATAATTTGCAAGCAACGCAATTGGTTTTCCATTGGGCGATTGCAACGCGATAAAACAAATTTCCGGATCAATTGGACCAGCCGGTTTGATGAAATTCGGATTGGCGCGAGGAGGATTCATGCGGACGAGATCGTTCGTGCCGCCGAGTGGATTGGTCGAAACCGAGCCGGGTTTCATAAACCAGCGCCGATTAAAAACGTGTTTGGCATTGATCGCTGTTCCCCAGCCGATGCGCGCTGGAGCAAGATTATTTGCGGCACGGCGGACGCCATCGGCAATGCGGCGCACGAGAAAATTTTGGTAATCATCCAGTTCGTTGGTCAAGGCAAAACGGTTGGTGCCTTGCGCGCTGGTTCCCGAATGAGAGTGGGTGGCGGAAATTAAAATATCTTCTTCGGGAATGGAATTCTCCGCGTGAATGACCGAGCGGGCCGCATCGCAAACGATTTGCGCCAGACCAAGCGAATCGCAGACGACAATCGCCATGCGCGTCTCGCCGTTGTCCAACACAACACAGCGCGCATGAAGCTCGTCATGAATATGTTTAGCAATTGGCGTTGTAAAATTTCCCACAATCGCGCCGCCCAATTCCGGCGTGATGTTCGCCGTGGCCGCGCCCGCGCGAAACGATTTTTCCGAATCTCCAGCGGCGGCATGTCGTGTGATGATTGCGCAAAGGGAAAAAATAAAAAACAAAGGGAGCCGCTTCATGGGGTGAAAAGATGCAGATGTTTTTGAAAAATGCCAGCGTCGGGTTTTAATTTGTCATTGGGTTTTTAAGATTTGAAAAGTATCTGTATCCGAGGAATCCGCCCATGAGCGACGTCACGCAAATTCTTCACGCTATCGAACAAGGCGACGCCAGTGCCGCTAACGAATTGCTTCCACTCGTTTATCAAGAGCTCCGTCGGCTCGCCAATTACAGGATGGCGAACGAACAACCCGGACAAACGCTCCAACCGACCGCGTTGGTGCATGAGGCTTATTTGCGCTTGGTCGGGTCGGGCGAATCAAAACAATGGGATGGGCGCGGGCATTTCTTTGCCGCTGCGGCGGAAGCGATGCGACGGATTTTGGTGGAGTCGGCGCGACGCAAGAAACGCGTCAAGCATGGGGGGCAATTGGAGCGCGTGGATTTGGACGCGGTGGATTTACCCTTGCCACTGCCGGACGACGAATTGCTCGCATTGGATGAAGCGTTGGATCGACTCGCGGTTGTGGACGCGCGCGCGGCTGAAGTAGTGAAGCTCTGTTTCTTTGTCGG
>JBDSYB010000152.1:0-6235 GCA_039925885.1 Verrucomicrobiota bacterium | reverse complement strand
GTTCGGATAATTATCCAGATGCGCTCCATCCGGTGCAGTAGCGCCCAGCGACCGTCCACTTTCGCTGCGCACAAAATTTCCGCCGATATAAAGTTTGTAGGTTTTGCGAACATCGAGTCGGTTCATGTTTAATTAAAAAATTAACAAATTTTCAGATTATCAAATTTTCAAGAGTCTCGCGAAGACAGCGAAGTTTAACAATTTGAAAATTTGATAATCTGAAAACTTTCAATTATCTCTAAACCCATGTTGCTGGTCATCGATAATTACGATTCCTTCACTTACAATATCGTCCAGTATCTCGGCGAGATGCAGGTCGATTTGCAGGTGCATCGCAATGACCAGATTTCCATCGAGAAAATTCGCGAGTTGAAACCGGAGCGAATTTTAATTTCGCCGGGGCCGTGTTCGCCCCGCGAATCTGGAAGTTCAAATGAAATTATTCGCACGTTCGGCGCGGAGATTCCGTTGCTGGGCGTCTGTCTTGGCCATCAATGTATCGGCCACACATTCGGCGCGGAAGTCGTCGTCAATTACCGGATGATGCACGGAAAAACTTCGCCGATAAAACATGACGGCAAAGATTTGTTTCGCGAAATGCCGAATCCCTTTGCCGCCACACGCTATCATTCGCTCGTCATCAAACGCGATACATTGCCGGAATGTTTGGAAATCACTGCGGAAACTGATGAAGGCGAAATCATGGGCGTGCGGCACAAATCTTTGCCGATCTGGGGCGTGCAATTTCATCCCGAAAGTATTCTCACCGACAGCGGGCGTACGATTTTGAAAAACTTTCTGACGCTCGGCTGATTATTTAGCGGCGTTATTCGTGGAATCTCCACCGAGAAAACTTCTCGCCATGCTCATGCCAGTGCGTTGCATCGACAGATTATTAGTCAGCGAACGTCCGAGGACTTCCACTTGTTCAGGCGAAAGCACCCCTTCCGCTCGCGCAACCACGCGCAGATTAATCGCCTCTTGTTCGGCAAAATATTTGTTCATTGACTCCTCGGAAAACCCGGTTGTGACATCAGCGGGCGGAGCAACATTACCATCCGCCGTGGCGCGGCTCCGCTCCTCTTTCATGACACCTAAAAGCTGCGTGCTCTGGCTTTCAGTCAACGGATTATCGCCAAATTGTGATTTCAATTGCGTCATCGCCATCCGGTCGGGTAACGATTTATTGAACTCTTCAAACTGCGCAAAGCGCTCGTCGCCCAACATTTCTTTGACCTGCGAGTCATATTCTTTTTTGTCATCGCCCAAAGTTTTTTGTAACGTGGCGCGGTCCTCGCTTCCGCCCGCGAGAAGTCCCGTGCCTTTTTCGACGGCATTCATTTGATTCTGCAACATGAGCGCGGAAAGTTTTTCTGTTTCCTCCGGCGAAAGTTTCATCTCCTTGAACATTGGGCCATACATCATGTTCAACATTTGCTTTTGCTGTTCATGAATCATTTTTTTCATCGCTGGATCCTCCATCATCTTGGCCAGAAAACCGCCTTTGCCGACTGCGACATTTGAAGTGGCATTTCCAGCGGCGTCGGTGGATTTTGGAAACGATGGATTCGCTGACACAGTTGCGGGCACAAGTCTAGCCTCCTGTTTCACCGCCAAGTCGCGCAATTGTTTATCGAGTGTGGTTTTTTGCTCTTCCAGGTTGGCGATGATTTGCTGCTGTTCGTCCAGAGCTTTAGCACCCGCGTCAGCTTCAAGTTGGATTTTCGCGGCTTCGATTTTGGTTGTCGCAACCTTGCGGGACTGGACAATGGCAACGACGGACAAACCAATAATGACTGCAAGAATGAAGACCACGACTTTTTTTTGCATAAACTTGTGGGCAGACAATAATCAGCGTGATGAGAGTTGTCACGCGCCGCTTTTTCTGGCGATGACAGAGTTTAAATCTCATTTGCACGAACCGATCAAGGCTGTCTATATTCGCCCCGGAAATTTTAACAGATCAAACTTATGAAAAAATATGCGCTCGGTTGCGGTGGGCTTTTAATTCTTTTGGTAGTCATTTTCGGAATGAGCGGTTGCAACAGTTACAACCGGCTCGTCGGCCTCTCGCAAAACGTGGATAAAAAATGGGCGGACGTGCAAGGTGTTTATCAACGACGCGCGGATTTGATTCCAAATCTTGTCAAAACCGTCGAAGGCGCGGCAAATTTTGAAAAGTCCACTCTCACCGAAATCACTCAGGCCCGCGCCTCCGTCGGCCAGGTGAAAATTGATCCGACCAAAGCGCCGGAGGATTCCGAGCAATTGAGAAAATTCCAGCAATCGCAGGAACAACTTTCCGGCGCGTTGTCGCGGTTGCTTGTCGTCGTGGAACGTTATCCCGACTTGAAAGCGACCACGAATTTTCGAGATTTGCAGGCGCAACTAGAGGGCACCGAAAACCGAATTTCCGTCGAGCGAAGTAATTTCAATTCTGCCGTGCAGGAATACAACGTGGCCGCACAACGATTTCCCGGGGTGATTTTCGCGCGGTTGTTCGGCTACAAACCCAAACCGTTTTTCCAGGCGCAAGCGGGATCGGAGAACGCGCCCAAAGTTGAGTTCGGTTTTGGCAAACCTGCGCCCGACAAGCCGTAAGTATGTTTGCGGCGAATAAACAGTCAGGCGTCTTTTTCAGCGTTTTGCTGGGCATGCTGCTTTTCGTCCATTGCCCTCTTGCCGCCGAGGTGATTCCGCCCACGCCCGACCGTTATTTTAATGATTACGCCAAAGTGGTTTCCGCTGGAACGGCCGAGACCTTAAATCGTCGCCTCGAGGATTTTGAAAAAGAAACGTCCAGCCAAATCGTCGTGGCGATTTTTCCAAAGATGCGGAGCGAGTCCTCTTTGGAAGATTATACTCACCGGATTTATGCAGTCTGGAAAGTGGGCCAGAAAAAGAAAAACAATGGCGCGGTTCTATTTGTATTTGTTCAAGACCGCAAGATGCGAATCGAAAACAATTATGGATTGGAAGGAAGTTTACCCGACGCGACTTGCAAACGAATCATCGAGGACGAAATAAAGCCTCATTTCCAACGCGGCGATTATGACGGTGGCCTAGTCGCCGGAGTAAATGCGGTTTTAGCGGCGACAAAAGGAGAATACAAAGGCAGCGGGCGAACGGTTCGCGAGCAAGGCGGCGCGCCTCAAGCGGGATCCCATTCGATGAGCCGACCTTTCATCCCATTTATTATCTTCATACTGTTGATCATCGTCCTGCGATCTTTTGGGCGGCGCGGCGTTTCTTACGGTGGAAGTCGAAGAAGTTATTTGGGCGGTTTTCCGATGGGAGGATGGAGCGGCTCATCGGGATCGTCGGGTTGGAGTGGAGGCGGAGGAGGAGGTTTTTCAAGCGGAGGCGGCAGCGGGGGAGGCGGTGGCGGTGCAAGCGGAAGTTGGTGATATGCAGCCCAAAAATTTTATCAGCAAACTAGAGGAGGAAAAAATCGTGACCGCAATTGCGGAAGCGGAAAAGACAACTTCCGGAGAAATTCGCGTTTATATTTCTAGCAAAAAACGCGAGGACGCACTGGCTGCGGCAAGAAACCGTTTTGAAAAACTCGGCATGACGAAGACCAAATTACGCAATGGCGTTTTGATTTTCATTGCTCCGGCGACGCAAAAATTCGCGATCATCGGCGATTCCGGCATTCATCAGCAGTGCGGCGAGGAATTTTGGAAAGAAATCACGATGGCAATGAGAAGTTCGTTCAAGGAGGGTCAATTTACCGAGGCAATTACCTCCGCGGTCAGGGAAGTTGGGGCGGCACTGGCCAGACATTTTCCGCCCGGTCCCGATGATGTCAACGAACTGCCCAATACTCTTCTGGGCGATTAAGCGCAGGAAAAAGAGAGCTTGCAATCAGGTGCGTTTGCCTTAATTTTTCCACGCTTTTGGACGCGAGCGTAGCTCAGTTGGTAGAGCACGACCTTGCCAAGGTCGACGTCGAGGGTTCGAATCCCTTCGCTCGCTCCATTTTCCATTCTGGATGGTGGTTATTGTAAATTCAGTTCAAGCTTCTACTAATTTGCCAGTCACCCAATTTGCCACCCGTAAAATGTTACAATGCTTTTTGAAAAGCGCTGTGGTAAGCTACCGCCGTATGTTCCGGCTTTTATCTAATTTACGTCTGCACCTCGCTCTCAAAGTGGGAGTAGTTTTATTATTACCAATTTTTCAATCGGTCGCAGATGATGCCGCCAAATTTGTGGCAGTTCAGGTCAGTGCTGTTGGCCAGGTTTCTCCTCCTAAGATAATCTTGTCGTGGCCTGGTGATACCAACGCGACCAACTTTTCTATTTCAAGAAAAGTGAAAGATACCAACGTATGGAGCGCGTTAGTCACTTTGGAGGGTTCTGCTTCGAATTACACTGACGCTACGGTGTCGGTCGGCTCTGCTTTTGAATACAAGATCGTTAAAAACACATCGGCAGGATACATCGGATACGGATATATTTTCGCCGGTATCAACGCTCCTCTTATCGAGAATCGAGGAAAACTTATTTTGATCGTGGAAAATACTTTCACGAATGATCTCGCTGCAGAACTATTTCGTCTTCAGCAGGATCTCATAGGGGACGGCTGGAGCGTTTTGCGGCATGATGTCAACCGCACAAATTCTGTTCCAAGTGTCAAAGCGCTCATTAAAGCGGATTATACTTTAGACCCAACTAACACTAGGGCTGTTTTTCTGTTTGGTAGGGTTCCGGTTCCTTACTCGGGCAATATCGCTCCGGACGGCCATACGAATCATCAAGGTGCATGGCCGGCGGATGGCTATTATGGAGAGATGGGGGGGGTCTGGACCGATAACACGGTCACAGCAACGAACGCCGAACGCACCCGCACCTGGAATGTGCCGGGAGACGGAAAGTTTGATCAGTCCCAGTTCCCTGCGGACGTTAAGCTGCAAGTAGGTCGCGTTGATCTATTTGACATGACTTGTTACTCTGTTGTATCTCCTCCTCGCTACGAAAAAGATCTTCTTCGACAGTATCTAAATAAGGACCACAACTTCCGTCACGGACTTCTCCCCGTGCAGCGTCGAGGCTTTATTACGGACAACTTCGTCAACACCGGGGTTGATCCGGTAGCTTGTAGCGGTTGGCGCAATTTTGCGGCCTTTTTTGGAGCAAGCAATATAACGGAGTCAGGGCCGGACACGTTTTTTCCAACGCTCGCAACCCAAAGCTATTTATGGAGCTATGGCTCAGGTGGCGGGCAATACTATTATTGTTTCGGCGTGGGAAACTCAGATAACTTTGCTACGAATGATCCGAAAGTAGTCTTCACAATGTTAATGGGAAGTAAATTTGGAGATTGGGATACTGAAAGCAATATTCTCCGGTCCCCACTGGGTTCCACCAAGTATATCCTGACCTGTTCCTACTCAGGCGCTCCTCAGACCTTTTATCATCACATGGCCTTGGGAGAAACGATTGGGTATTCAATGCGGTTATCCCAAAACAACGTAAGTAACGGCTTATATGTTGCGACGCAAGGAACTTACTTGGTTCATACTGCGTTGATGGGCGATCCTTCTTTGCGGTTGCACCCGGTGATTCCTCCGACAAACCTGCAGGCATTCGCCACAAGTTCCGGAGGAGTAATTTTGAACTGGCGGACATCAACTGACACCTCAATTCAAGGCTATCACGTCTATCGTTCGAGTGCTGCTATGGGTCCCTTTACCCGCCTGACAACTTCTCTCATTACGACCAATACATTTACCGACTTTTTTTCTTCTTCGAACTATACCTATATGATTCGCGCAATAAAGCTCGAGCAATCTGCAAGCGGAACATATCTCAATCCGAGCCAGGGAATTTTCATCACCGTTCCGCCCCCCATCCAAATCAGCAAGGTCAAAGCGACTAATGGTGTTTTTGGGTTTCATTTAATGGGTCAAGGTTCCCAAACTTTTGCGATAGAATCTTCCACCAACCTCTCGAACTGGACTCAGGTGCAATCAAATGCCTTGGTGAATGGTTCCTTCGACTTCACAGATCCGGCGATTCTTTCCTCGTCGGTGCGATATTATCGAGTCAGTGCCACGCCTTGAAAATGGGGACGGAAAGATACAGGGCTGACGCATATCAATTTGATCGGGTCAGATCCATTTCCGGTTTCCTTGTCCCGCAGGGACAAACGACACTAGCCCACGGTTTCAACCGTGGGTTGGGATTTAAAAGGGAAACAAAGTCCCGCAGGGACGGCCCGAGACTTGTTC
>JBDSYB010000151.1:0-15685 GCA_039925885.1 Verrucomicrobiota bacterium | reverse complement strand
GGCAGCGACCTACTTCGCGCGTTCCGTGGTTGGACGTGGGAGCGCAAGGCTCCTTTGACAGCGGCATGATTCTGGGGCCGGTCGATCCGATTTTCTGGGAGAAGGAAATGTGGTTTCCCTACGGCGGATTCGACATTCTTCACAATAGCCCGCGCCAAGATTTTGAATCGGCGCTCGGCATGGCAACGACGCGGCTGGATGGATTCGCCGCGTGGGAAGCGGGCGCGGAATCGGGCGAACTCGTGACGCAACCTTTCGTCTGCAACGGCGACCGGCTTTTTGTGAATGCGGATGCGAAGAATGGTTCTGTGACCGTCGAAGTGCTGGATGAAAAAGCAAATCCGCTGAAAAGTTTTGAAACAAAATCGTGTCGCGCCGTCACGACCGACACGCTGGAAAACGGCGGTTGGGTTCAGTGGAAAAAGGAAAAAGACCTGCGCCGACTCCAAGGAAAAAAGATTCAACTTCGGTTCACATTGAAAAACGCGAAGCTCTATTCGTTTCGCGTCGCGGATGAGAAGACGATGAAACTTCCCGTGCCTCGCGCGACGACTCGATGAATTACCCAGGAACGAAGGCGGTAGAGGACTACCGCAGTCCAAGACGCTCGCGCGAATTTCGACGGCAACAATGGCGCGACAGCGTCTTGGAGTGCGCCAGTCCTCTGGAGCTTTGAATCGCGACGCTTTCAATTACGCCGAGCAGAAAAGGAAAAATTATGTTCTCAAAAAATAAGATCATCAAAATCATCTTAACGACGAGTTGTCTTTGTTTGGGCGCTTGCCAAACGCCCGTGGAGGAACCGCAGGGCGTTCTATACAACGCGGATTTTACCAGTCTGGAAACTTCCAGGTTGAAGTTGACGAAGGATTGGTCTGCCCAGGATGAACTCCGGCTGAAATCCAAGGATTGGTGGTGGGAAACTGCCACTCTGAATGTCGGACAGCAGGATTATCAATTGGATGCTGACGTTGATATTTGCACGAACGGACAAGGGCAAGGCAATGGCGCCGGATTCATTGTTCGATCCAGCGCCGGTGGTTCCGCTGTGTTTTACATTTCTCAACAGTTGGGCGGCTATCTCGCGCAGGCCGAATTGATTGGCAAGAAAAGTCAGGAGGCGAGGAAAGTTGTCAGCGTAGTTTCGACCAATGCGGAGGCAAAACCCACTTCTTTCTACATTAGTCCCACAGAAGGTCGTCGTCTCACTCAAGAAGAACTTTCAGCTACGAGGACTGTCGGTCTCAAACATTCTGTTTACGCGCTCTCCAAGGACAATGAGGTCGGCGTGAGACATCTCCGTCTGGTGGTCAAAGGGAATCTCGCCAATTTTTTCGTGGATGAACAACTGGTATGCGTTCTTGATCTCAAGGATTACCCAGAGGGAGAGGTTGGGCTATACGGTCATTATCAAGTGTTGTTCAAGTCCTTCACCGTTCGCGGCCTATCGCCGGGCGTCAAAGTTGTTGCGTCCCGCCCTTTGCGCGATTTGCTGCCGGACAATAAAATTTATCAACCACAACAGAGTTGGGCCTCGGCCTTTGCCCAAGCGGGGGCGGCGCTGGATTTGTCGATTGCAGAAGGAACCGCAGACGTGCCGGGCGAGGAAACCATGCCGACATTCACCTATCGATGCGTGACGTGGATGAAACCCGGGGTCAAGCCGTTTTACGCTTACCCGGCATTTCATCACGCCGTGTTTATTAAGGCGATTATTGACTACTCGCGGTTGACCAAAGACCCGAAGTATTTGAAGGAGGCCGCTCGGCTGGGTGAATGGAATCTTCGCCACAGCACGCCGGAAACGTTCAAGCTGCCGAACCTACCTTACTCCACCACCTACGACGGAAAGATGGGTGGAAATGTGGATGCCGATACCGTCATGCTGGACAAAGTCGGCGCCATGGGACTGGCTTATCTTTCACTGTGGGAACTTGATCACTCAGAGCAGTTCAAAGCGGGAGCCATCAAGATTGCCGAGACACTTCTTCCACTTCAGCTTCCCGAAGGGCGTTGGCAGAATCGGGTCCAACCAGCCACCGGCAAGGTCGTGCAGGACTACACCTCCAGCCAGGCGTTCAACATCGAATTGATGGAACGTCTTCACACCATTACCGGCGAGGCACGCTACAAGGAATCTGCACAGCGCGCGTTGCGATGGTTGCTCAACAACCCGCTCAAGACCTATCGCTGGACGGGTTACTACGAAGACGTCAATCCCGATGTAGAATCCATTGGTAATTGGGACGCCATCGATACCGCCCGTTATCTGATTCGCCATCGGAAGGATCATCCGGAGTATCTGAAACTGGCGACGGAAATTTATGAATGGGTGGCGACGAGTTATGCCGTGAAACAGGATGGCAAGGGGCCTATGGTCTGCGAACAAACCATCTGCATGCCGGTGATGTCCGGGCATACCTTCCATTTTACCCAACTCTGCATTGACCTACACGTTGCCACCGGCAAAAAGTATTACCGCAATGTGGCGCTCTCGGCGGCGAACAGCGCTTTCGATGCTTCGCGCAATGAACACGACTGGTATGGATTGATTTTTTCTCCGCTGATTCACGGGATTGAAGTCGCCGAACGCCTAAACAAATGAAAACCAAATCATCCTTCTATTCGATATAGCTACAGCGGCACTGATCCCAATAGACAAAATTATTTATGAGTAGAATTTTCATGCGAATGCTGTTGATGTTGAGTTGTGTTCTGCAACTTGGCGTATTTGAAATTTCCGCTAAAGACGAGAAAGCCGTTTTTCGCGTTGAGACCGACACCATGCGCGCGCGCATTCCATTTTTGAGTTGGGACACTGAAGCCGGTGACCGCGCGAAGCTCAATCTATTGCGTCCCGGAACGAGCGTCGGACTACGAATCAAAGTGGGTGGAGAATGGCGCGCTGGCGAAACGTTCGCTACGCGAGTTGAAAAAATGGGCGCGGCAGAAACGCGCTATCGACTCACCCTCGCGACTAATTCCGAATTGGAATGGCGCATTCATTCTACTCGCGAAAAATTGACCATGACTTTTCGCACCACCGGAAAAGGACAAAAAAATGTTGAAGGACTGGTGTTGGATTTTCCTTTTGCGCCTCTCGCCACTTCGACCACGCTCCTTCCTTCTGCCTGGGACAAAAATGGAAAGCTGCGTTTGCCCGCAATCATCAGTGCGCCCGATTTAGGTCAAATACTTCTCGAGGCAAAACCAGACTTGCATCTCAAAGGTTCGCTCATCGGCAGTCGCGTGAACCACACCGTGGATTTTACTTTAGAACTTCCCACGCCACGATCTGGTGAAACTACTTCACTTTCATTTACACCAGTTCGTTTGCCAATGCCCACGGTGTTGAAGGACAAATCCATGTGGCTGGCCGCACGACGCGGATGGTTCAATGCATTTCAATCAAGTTCGCAGTGGGGAGATCAAAACAGTCAGCTCGGTGCGCCGTCGGGAATTCTAGCCAACAATGTTGTCAGCGATCCAGTGAGTTGTCTCCTTCATCAATGGGCCGACCAGGCTTTGCTCACTCCAAAATTCTCCAAGGACATTCAGTTACACAATGCGGTGCGAGATACTGTCGATTGGTGGTTGGATCATCGCACGAAAACTAATGGCGAAGTCTTTGCGTATTGGGGTCACGCCGACATGCTTGATGCCAACGCCAGCCCACTCATCGCCGCGTGGGATTATGTGGAAGCTTCTCGAGATCGCAAATGGCTCGTGCGCCGCATCGAACGTCTGGAATTTATCGCGGACTATCTATTGACGCGTGACAGCGATAACGATGGGTTAATCGAATCCAACCATAGCGGCAATGCGGGAACCTTGATTGAGCCAATGCGCGCGGGGTCGGCTTACGACACAATTAACGCCGGTTACAAAGATGCTTATTGCAATGCGTTGATTTATCGCGCGTTCAGGTGTCTGGCAGATTTAGAAAAAAAATTGAAGCGCAACGAACAACAGAAAAAATACGCGGAACGCGCCGACCTGTTGAAAGCAAATTACGCAAAAACATTTTTTAATCCAAACACCGGCTGGCTTGTCTGGTGGAAAAGCAAAGATGGCGAAACGCATGATCTTTCGTCACCGATGATCAACAGTTTGGCGATTTGTTACGGCTTGATCGAACCGGTGCAGGGTCGTGAAATTATAGAGCGTCTCTGGAAGAAAATTGATTCAGTTGGATTCAAACGATTTGATCTTGGAGTGCCGATTACTTTGACACCGGTTCGGCGCGGAGATTATTTGTTGCATCCCGCTGCAACGGGCGATTTTGGAATTCCACGAAAAGAAGATGGCTCGGATACTTTCGGCACTTATCTCAATGGCGGCTGCTTGGTGAGCGATGCGGTCTATTTCATCACCGCAAATTACATCGTGGGGAATCGCGAGCAGGGAGACAAAGTTTTGCGTGCGATGTTGGAGCGGCAGGAGCGAGGCGTATTTTTCAACGGCGGCGGATTTCAAAATGGCGTTATGAACGAGTATCCGAAAGGCGCGGAGTTTTATAACTGGGAAGGAAAAACCAGCGGCTACGAAGGACATCTGACTTACAGTTACTCGTTTCTTCAGGCGATTTTTCTTCGCGAGTCCGCCTTTCGCGAAAAATTATTTCAACCACTCCAAGCATCGCGGATGAAAAAGACGATTAAACTCCCCGTGACGCGCGAGACAACGCGTGATCTCATGCCGAAATGAATGACGCTCGCGCCAGAAGATTTCTTTCGCCCCCACGCCGAATTAAATATGTTTATCGCCCGTTGCGAGCGAAGGTTGCGGAGTTGGCGAAAAAACTAATTGACCGTGTAAACCCGAATCTCCGCCTGCTGATTTCCGCGACGAGGCACGGCTAGATAAAATTCGTCGCTCGCGGGACTGAAAAATGAAGTTCTTGCGCCTGCGCTAGACGGAATTTTTCCAATGCGTTTGTAATTGTCCGGCGACGATTGCTCCACGACATCGACAAAACCTTCGCCGCACGAAATGTAAATTCGTTTTCGCTTCGCGTCATAAAATAAATCATCCGTGTCCCCGGAAATTTCGATGTCGCTCACCATTTTTCCATCGATGGTGTCAAACACGACCAAACGCGCCGGGCTGCGACATCCCACCAACAGCCGATGATTCGATTCATCCAACGTCATCGGAAAGTTCGCTGTGAATTTTTGCAAAGGCCAGGTCTGCACCACTTCTTTTTTCTCGCGGTCAATCACCGCGATTTGTTTTGCATCGGGTACGTTGACGAAAATCCGATTGCCGGTTTGCTCCAACTGAAACGATTCGGGATGTCCCTTCAATTTGATGCGATCGAGCAATTTATCATTTTCCGAATCCACTGCGGCCAGAGCGCCAGCGGCATAGCCAATGTAAATTTGTTTCTTCCGCGAATCGAATCGGACGTTATCCGCATCGTCGAGCGAACCGAGGCTCTGCAAAATTTTGTAGGACTTGCCGTCCACGATTTTCAGCGAGCCATCATCGCCGTTGCCGACGTAAACGCGGTTCGACTCAGGAACGTAAGCGACGCCGGTTGGCTTGCGCATATTCGGAACGCTTTGCAGGCGTCGCCCATTTTTCAGGTCAACAATTTCAAGTGTGTTATTGCCGAGCGCCGCTACGAAAAGCCGCTGTCCTTTTTCATCAATCGCAAAATGATCGAAGCGGCCTTCCACGTTTGGCAATGGAATCGTTTTCGCTAATTTCAGAAAAGCGTTTTCCGCGTTGGCAGTTATCGAAAGGCCGAACATCGCAGCGAAAAGAGAAAGGGAGAGCTTCATTCTATTTCGTCGCAGTCGTCTTCAACGCGAGCTTCACCGCTTGCGCCAAATCCTGCGCCGTTCCGCGTCCCCAATAATGCAAAAATAAATAACGTGGTTCTTCGCCGCTCATGTGGTGATGAATCGCAACGATGTTCACGCCGGCCTTCCGCAGTGATTTCAATACGCCTTGCAGTTCCGTTTCGAGAACAACAAAATCTCCGTCCACGAGTGCGTTGTCATCAGTTCCGGCGAAAGCGGCCCAGGTGTTAACGCCCATTTCTTTTCCGACTTCGCAACCGCACGACATTTTTGCTTTGCGACCAAAAACCGCTTTGAACATTCCATCTTTTGTTTCGCCTTTGTTGTCCAAAAGTTTTTGCAGTGGCTCGGCTGTGATGGAACTTTTTTCGGGCAGGGGCGATTTGCCAAAAGTTTTCGCGGGTGTCGGATTTCCCGCGCGAATTTCCTTCACGACATCGAGTGCGGCGCGAACGGCCTTGCCTAATTTTTCAACATCGCCTTCTCCGGCAATGTGCATGAAATAAACCTTCGGCTCGTCGAAGAAAAAATGATTGTGCAGCGCCGTGACTTGCAAGCCGTGGTCGAGTGCGGCGGACATCGCGGCATTCACTTCGTCCTGAAATAAAACAAGGTCGCCCATCACCATCGCCTCGGATTTTTTCCCACTCGTGAAAGCCGCCCATGAAGTAAGTCCCATGAATGGCGGCATCTGCCAGCCATCCACCGAAATTTTTACATCGGTTCGTGGCGATGTAATTTTATAAACTTTTTCCTGCTCATTGAATTTTCCTTTGAGTCCAGTGACCTGGTCGATTTTATTTGTGTCGAGATTGTCGGCGGCGAACGCGCTTGCGACAAAACCCAGAATTAAAACGCTGATAATTTTTTGCATATTTTTCCCTCGGCTTTCAATTTATGTTTAGCCTACAAAAATGAAATCGCAAACCGAGATACAACCTGGCTTGCCGCAGAAAAATATCCATCCCACTTTTCGGGAAGCATTTCGTTTCTGGCTGAAACTCGGATTCATCAGCTTCGGCGGGCCAACGGGGCAAATCGCCATCATGCACTCGGAACTCGTCGAAAAGAATAAATGGATTAGCGATTCCCGATTTCTCCACGCACTCAACTTTTGCATGTTGTTGCCCGGACCCGAAGCGCAACAACTCGCCATCTACATCGGCTGGCTTTTGCATCGCACCAAAGGCGGCATCGTCGCGGGCGCTTTGTTTGTCATTCCGTCCATGTTCATTCTTTGGTTGCTCAGTTTTGTTTATGTGACCTATGGAAATATTCCGTGGGTCGCGACGATTTTCTACGGACTGAAACCGGCCGTGCTGGCAATTGTTGCGTCGGCTGTTTTGCGAATTGGACAGAAGGCTTTGAAAAATGAAGTGATGTGGGCAATTGCCGCAATCGCCTTTGTGAGCATTTATTTTTTCAATGTGCCGTTTCCCGTCATCGTCATCGGCGCGGCGTTGATTGGTTTTATCGGCGGAAAATTTTGGAAAGAAAAATTCTTTGTCCTCAGCGGACACGGCGGAAATAAATCAGAACAATCCGTCATTGATGACGACACCAAAACTCCCGCCCATGCAAAACCTTCTTTGGCTCGCGCCCTGAAAATTAGCGCAGTAAGTTTGCTGCTCTGGTGGATTCCCGTTTTGCTGTTGGCGCTCTGGCTCGGCGGAAATCATGCGCTGGTCAACGAAGGAATTTTTTTTAGCAAGGCTTCGATGGTGACGATTGGCGGAGCTTACGCGGTGCTGCCCTACGTTTCACAGGAAGCCGTGCAGCAATATCATTGGCTGAACGCAGGACAAATGTTGGACGGCCTCGGCCTGGCGGAAACCACGCCCGGTCCGCTCATCATGGTTTTGCAATTCGTCGGTTTTCTCGGCGGTTGGAATCAGCACGGCGCGCTTTCGCCATTATTGGCCGCCACACTCGGCGCGTTCATCACGACATGGACAACTTTCGTTCCGTGCTTCCTTTGGATTTTTCTCGGTGCACCACACATCGAACAACTTCGCGGCAATGTCAAAATTACCACCGCGCTTTCCGCCGTGACCGCAGCCGTCGTCGGAGTCGTGCTGAATCTGGCGGTGTGGTTTGGGATTCATGTTTTATTTCCATCGGCAAAAACCGTTGACTGGTTTGCGCTCGCCGTGAGCGCGATTGCCTTTGTCGGAATCGCAAAATGGAAATGGAACATTATCCCGGTCGTGCTCGGAGCCGGACTGCTCGGACTTGTTTATAAAATTTTTCTGGGACTCTAAATTACAGGTTCCGACAAATGCCAAGCGCGCGGCGGTCACGACTAAGCTTTGGCGAAAGCAAATAGGCGAAGCCGCTAAGACACCAAATTTGACTTGGTTCAACTCTCAGGTATAAATCTCCTCCGTGAGATGTGTTTATAGAATTGCTGCGGTGTTGATGCTGGCGCTGTTGGTGCCGCTCACGTCGCATTCGCTTCTCGAACATTGGGAAGTTATCCATCAAACCGCAGCGAGTGGCGATGCTCACGATGACCATCACGATGCTGCGGATGGAACTTGCAGAGTCGAATCGTTTGATTCGCCCTTGTCAAAATTTGAACAAGTTCAAATACCGTTCGCATTCATCCCTTTTCACTGCGCTTTTTTGGAAAATCCTAAAGCGCAACACAGCTTTGATTTCAGAGTCAATCCTTCGCCGCCTGGTTTAGCTGTTGGTTGGCAATTTATTTCTCGCACAGCACTTTCTCCCCGCGCTCCTTCCATTTCGTAATTCTTCTCCGTTCGTAAAATGCGGCAGCGATTTGTCGCGCCTTTGTTTGAGTAGTTTGTCTCCTGTTTCTTTTTTGAATTATGAAAAATTTTCCGTTTAAAATCTGTGTCAGTGCAAGTCTGTTGGTTTTGGGTTCGTGGAAGGTAGCCGCCGAGAATGAACCGGCAAAAACCAATTCCACGCCGGGAATCACACTCAATGCGCTCGTCTCCGAAGCGCTCGAAAAAAATCCTGAACTCAATTTCTACAAAGCTGAAATCGCCGCTGCCAAAGGCGAGCGTCGAACTGCCGGAGCTATTTCTAATCCCGAAGTGTCCGCGCAAGTTGGCGAGAAGCGCGTTCAGGCTGGAGGCGATGGCGTTGCGTGGTCGGTTTCGGTGCAACAAACTTTCGAGTGGCCGGGGCGCATTCCGCTGCGCAAAGCCATCGCCAACCGGCAAATCAAATTGGCGGAACTTGGCTTTGAACAATTTCGCGCGGCCATTGCGGGGCGCGTGCGGGCGCTAGGTTTTAATCTTTTTGCGGCGCAGGAAAAATCGGCGGCGGCGCGCGAAGTCGCCAATCGCTATCAGTCGTTGCGCGAAGTTTTAGTGCAGCGCGACCCGGCTGGCCTCACGCCGTTGCTCGAAACGCGGATCATCGAAGCGACGGAACTCACTTTGCAACGCATCGCGAGCCAATCGGAAGTTGAAGCGCAAGCCGCGTTGCTCGAATTAAATCAGCTCCGCGGGCAGCCGTGGCAGGAAACGATAAAAATTGAAAAGCCCGATTTCGCCTTCGCGCCTGCGCCCGATTTGGAAACGCTGCTCGCCGCCGCGCGAACGAACAATTTTGAAATGCAAATGCGCCGTGTGGAATTGGAGCAGCAAGGTTTCAAAATTTCACTCGCGAAAAATGATCGGTATCCCGCGTTCAAAGTCGGTCCTTATTTTTCGCAGGAAAATGCCGGGCCGCGCGAGGAAGTCGTGGGCATCGGCGTCTCTGTTCCGTTGCCGATTTTTAATCGCCAGAAAGGTTCCATTGAAACTCAGGAAGCGCGGAAGTTGCAGGCGGAAACTTCGTTGCTCGTCACGCAGCGCGACATCGAGCGGCAAGTCATCGGGAAGGCGCAAATTTATCAATCCAAACTTTCGCAAATGGCGAAATGGCGCGCGGACTCCGTGCAGCAATTTCAAGAAGCAGCGGCGTTGGCCGACCGGCATTATCGGCTCGGCGCGGTTCCCATCAGCACTTATGTCGAATTGCAAAAGCAATATCTCGAAGCCGTTCAAGCCGTCCTCGACACGAAGAAAGAAGCAATTGAAGCGCACCAGGAACTTCAACGGCTGACCGGTTTGGAATTCGCGCCGACGCCAAACGAGTTGAAACAAAAACCGTAATCGACTCGTTATGATTGATAAAATTCTGGAATTTTCTTTGCGCCAGCGCGCCCTGGTTTTGCTGGTCGCGTTTGGACTTCTCGTCGCGGGGTTGTGGTCGGCGTTTCATTTGCCGATTGACGCGGTGCCGGACATCACCGGCATTCAGGTGCAAATCAACACTGAAGTCTCCGCGCTCGCAGCCGAGGAATCCGAAAAGCTCATCACACAACCGATTGAAATTGAATTGGCCGGTTTGCCGGGCGTGGAAGAAATGCGTTCGCTGACCAAGTTCGGTCTTTCGCAAGTCACACTACAGTTCAAAGACGGCACGGACATTTATCGCGCCCGTCAACTTGTCGCCGAGCGTTTGCAAGGCGTGCTGGAAAAGCTTCCGCCCAATGTGTCGCCGAAACTCGCGCCCATCAGCACCGGCCTGGGCGAAATTTTTTATTACAATGTCCAGTATCGCGCCGATGCCACGAACAAACCTGCGACGGAGTTGGACCAACTGATTGCGCTCAGCGAAATTCAGGAATACGTCATCAAGCCGCTGCTTCGCACCGTGCCGGGCATTGCCGAAATCAACGAGAGTGGCGGTTACGAAAGACAATTTGTCATCCAACCAAAACCGGAGGCGCTCGAAAGTGTGAACATGACTTTCAGCGAACTCGCCGACGTGATTGAACAAAATGTGCAAAATGCGGGCGGGGGAATTATCAGTCGCGGCGGAGAACAGCTTACGATTCGCGCGGTCAGTCGGGTCAGCAACGTGGAGGAAATTGAAAATCTGCCTCTGAAATTTGGCGCGGCGGTGAAGCCGTTGCTGGTCAAAGATGTGGCCGAAGTAAAAAGCGGAACGAAATTTCGCACGGGCGCAGCGACGTTGAATGGCAAGGAAACGGTCATGGGCACAACGATGATGCTGGCCGGAGAAAACAGTCGCGAAGTTGCCGAGCGAGTCAAAGAGCGCATCAAAGAAATTCAAACCAAACTTCCTGACGGCGTAGAAATCCAAATTCAATATGACCGCTCTCAGTTGATTGCCCGCACGATTGGAACCGTCAAAACGAATCTGTTCGAGGGCGCGATTCTCGTCGTGGTTGTTCTTTTGATTTTGCTCGGCAACTGGCGGGCTGCCCTGATTGTCGCGGCCGCAATTCCGCTTTCATTTTTAATTGCACTCACCGGCATGGCGCGCTTTGGAATTTCGGGAAATCTGATGAGCCTCGGCGCGATTGATTTTGGCCTCATCATTGATGGCGCGGTGGTCATCGTGGAAAATATCGTGCGGCAACTAGGCCAGCATCAGCACAAACTGGGTCGCCCGCTCACGGCGGAAGAACGAATGCACACCGTTCTCGCAGCGAGCAAGCAAGTCGGTTCGCCGATGTTTTTCGGAGTGGTGATTATCACCGTAGTTTACATTCCAATTCTCGCGCTCACCGGCATCGAAGGGAAAATGTTTCATCCGATGGCGCTGACGGTGATGCTTGCGCTCGGTGGCGCACTGCTCCTCGCGTTAACACTTATGCCGGTGCTGTGTTCGTTTCTCCTGCGTGGAAATATTCAGGAAGGCGACAATTTCGTTTTACGTTGGGTCAAGCGCGGTTATGAACCGCTGCTCAATGGCGCTTTGAAAATGCGCTGGTTGGTTGTCGTCATCAGCATCGCGCTTTTCGCCGGTTCACTTTGGTTGTTCACGCATCTCGGCGCGGAATTCGTTCCCAAACTCGACGAAGGTTCCATCACGTCGATGCTCTACAAACCGGTTGGCATGAGCATGGAGGAATCGTTGCGCACAGACATCGAAGTGGAAAACCGGCTGCTGAAAGATTTTCCTGAAATCAGCCGAATCTTTACGCGCATTGGCACCAGCGAAATCGCTACAGACCCAATGCCGCCGAATGAAAGCGACGTTTATATTTTCTATAAACCGGTAAAGGACTGGCCAAAAAACAAAGGTCGTCCAACGAACAAAGCGGAGTTGCGCGAACACATCGAAGCCGTGTTGAAAAAAATAAATCCCGATTACGACATTCTTTTCGCGCAGCCGATTGAAATGCGTTTCAACGAAATGCTCGAAGGCACGAAAGCGGAATTGGCCGTTAAAATTTTCGGGAACGATTACGACATTCTCGAAAAACTCGCGGAACAGGTTAAGGGCATTCTGGAAAAAACACCGGGTGTTGCGCAGGTTGAATTCGAGACGGAAGGCCGCACGCCGCAATTGCAAATCAACGTGAAACGCGACGTGTTACAAAAATACAGCGTGCAAGCGGGCGAAGTGAATAAAGCCATCAACGCCGCGCTCGCCGGTCGCGAAGTTGGTAAAATTATCGAGGGGAATCGGCGTTACGATATTGTCGTGCGAATGCCGGAAGGGATTCGGGCGAATGATGAGGAAATTAAAAAACTGCCCGTGCGCGTCGGCGAAAGCGGCCTGCTTCCACTCGGCAAAGTTGTGGAATTTGAAACGTTGAAAACGGTCGAGCCGATTCAACGCGACGATGGCCAACGTCGTTCTGCATTGATGGTGAATTTGAAAACGCGGGACATCGAAGGGTTCGTCAGAGCAGCCGAACGCCGCATCCAGCAGGAAGTGAAATTGCCGGAAAACTACATCGTCGAATTCGGCGGGCAGTTTAAAAATCTGGAACAAGCTCGCGCGCGCCTCGCCATCGTGGTGCCTTCGGCGTTGGTGCTGATTTTTATTCTAATCTTCCTGGCGTTCGGAAGTATTCGACAGGCATTGCTGGTTTACTCCGGCATTCCACTGGCCGTGACTGGCGGAGTCGCCGCGCTTTGGATTCGCGGAATGCCATTCAGCATCACGGCGGCGGTTGGTTTCATTGCGTTGAGTGGCGTCGCCGTGCTGAACGGTTTGGTGATGATTGCCTATTTCAATCAGCTTCGCGAAGAAGGCAAATCCATCCGCGACTCGGTCATTGAAGGTTCGCTCACGCGTCTGCGACCGATTCTGATGACGGCTTTCGTCGCGAGTTTAGGATTTGTCCCAATGGCGCTTGCGACCGGGGCAGGCGCAGAAGTGCAACGCCCACTCGCCACCGTTGTCATCGGCGGAATTTTAAGCTCTACATTCCTGACTCTTGTGCTGTTGCCCGTGCTGTATGCGTGGTTCGAAAAAAATGAAAAAGATGAGAAGATCAATTCTGTAACTGCTAAATGAAATGAACAACGAAAGAACAAATATGCAATCATGGTTCTTCTACGCGGTCGGCGCGGCCGTGCTTTACGGCGCTCACCAGATTTTTACAAAAATGGCCTCCGACAAAATCGGCGACGGACTCGGCGGGTTCGTGGTCGAGGGGAGCGCCGCGCTCACCATTCTGGTTTATCTGGCCTATCTAAAATTCTTCGGCCAATGGAATCAAACGTCCAGCGCGCCCGGCGTTTGGTATTCCGTGTTGACGGGAATTTGCGTTGGCATCGGGACAATTTTCTTTTTTTTATTATTTCAAAAAGGCGGGCCGCTCTCGGCGGTGCCAATGATTCTCGCGGGCGGCGCGGCCTTGATGGCGATAGCAGGGTTTTTATTTTTCAAAGAGCCAGTGACTATTTTGCGAGTCGTCGGAATAATTTTGGCGCTCGGCGGCTTGTTCCTTCTGCGCGCGCCCGCTAACTGACTCCGTTGTGAAAAAGTTTTTGAAAGGAACTTCATGGCTCCCACTGCTTGCCGTGGTGCTGATGTTTTTTTATTTTCAAATTTCAGTCGCGGCACAGGACGCGATTGGAAAAAGGAAATTGCAATCCGTGGCAGTCGTCACAAGTCCGAACGCGCCTGAACTCGAACAATTCGCCGCCCGCGAATTATGCGGCTATCTGGACAAGCTGTTCGGAATCCAAGTCAAGCCAACGACGAAAATCCCTTCGTCAGCAAAAGAAATTTTTCTGATTGGAAATCCTGAAACCAATCCACTGATTTCAAAAAAGGAATTTCCCAAGGTGTCCGATCAAGGCGTCGTGTTGAAATCGGTGAAGCTTGGCAAACGTTCCGCAGTGATCGTCGGTGGCGGAAGTTCGAGAGCGACGCTTTGGGCGGTTTATGCGTTGGCCGAAAAATGGGGCGTTCGCTTTTTGCTGCACGGTGATGTGCTTCCGGCGCGAGCAAAATTCAAAATGCCTGCGCTGAATTTGCAGGAAGAACCGGCGTTGCGCGTTCGGCAATGGCGCGTCCTGAACGAACACGCGATGGGGCCGATCTCGTGGGGGATGGCGGATTATCGCCCGGTCATTGATCAACTTGCCAAGCTGCGATTCAACCGGCTGCTGCTCTACATCTGGCCGGGGCAGCCTTTCCTGCCTCTCGAATACAAGGGCATCAAACAAACCTCCGGCACTTTGTTCTTCGGAAATCATTATCCGATCACCGACGACATGATTGGCCGTTCGTTGTTTGGCAACGAAAAGGAATTTTGGAATCCCGACCTACCTTTACCCGGCGACGCTGAAAAATTATCGCAAGCGGCGGTGAAGCACGTTCAAGCGCTCATGGATTATGCCCGCGCGCGCGGCATGGAGTGCGTGATGCCCGCGAACCTCACGGAATTTCCACGCGAGTTCAAGCCGTTGCTCGCGCATCTGCATCCCGTGGATATGGTCGGCACTCCCACCATCGGCCCCGGCGCGAATGCGAATCTTGACGACCCGATGCTCGCCGGACTTGCCCGCGCTGTTTTGGAAACAACCCTCAAAACTTATCCCGGCCTGGATTACATCGCGCTGGATTTGCCGGAGTGGCGCGAATGGGTGAATGAATACGAGCGCGCCTGGAAATCTTTGGACGCAAAATACGGCATCAATAAAATGCGTTCGCTCGAAAGCATTTTAACGGCGGCGAAAAATCGAAAAGATTATTCCGGCGGAGCGGAACGCGCGGTCAAGGAAGTGAAGGCCGACATCGTCGCGCTTTATTTTTACGACAAGATTATTTCTGATCCACAAACGAAAATCGGTCGAAGAAAATTCGTCGTGAGCACGGTGGCGGAAGAGCTTTTTCCGATCCTCGCGAAAATTTTCCCGTCAGGTTCGGAGACGCTCAACTTTGTGGATTACACGCCGTCGCGCATCGTGAAGCGCCGCGATGTCCTTAAAGAAATTCCCGCGTGCGAAATTCCGTCGGTTCTGATTTACACGTTGCACGATGATAACGTCGGCGTCCTTCCGCAACTCGCCACGCATTCGCTCGCGGAATTGACGAGGGATATTCGCAGTCAGGGTTGGGCGGGCTTCTCGACGCGCTACTGGCTCATCGGCGATCACGATCCATGCGTGGCTTATCTTTCGCGCGCAGCGTGGGACACGAACGCGACGCCAGAGGAAATTTATCGCGACCAAATCACGCGCGTCTGCGGCGAAGCGGCTGTTCCAAGTATGTTAAAACTTTTCAGCGAAGTCGAAGCCGCCACCGTCACGCTGGAATGGCACGGGCTGGGTCTGACATTCACCGCGCCGCACATGATGATGCAACACTGGACTCCCGGCGCGCTATCGCCGGAATTAAAATCCGTGATTCCGCATTATCAAACTGCTGTGAATGCCGCGCGCCTCGCCTTGCAGAAAACAAAATCTCCCGGAACGAACTCTATCCACTATTGGATTGGCCGATTGGAATTCGGCATTGATTACATGAACGCCATCGAAGCCGTTCGCGCCGCCGCCACTGCCGAATCCAACAAAGATTTTTCCGGAGCCTTCACCGAAACCACGCGCGCCGTGGATTTGATCAAACACGGTTTGACGGCTTAC
>JBDSYB010000150.1:0-4587 GCA_039925885.1 Verrucomicrobiota bacterium | reverse complement strand
GAACAATTGTTCGTGCGTGTTCTGCCGCTCACCGGCGAATTGCCGAAACTCACCAAGCGCCAGCAGGAAATCTGGAAAATTTTGGAGGAACGAAAAGAAATTGCGCTTCAGGAGTTGCTCGCGCTCGCCGAGACCGAAGCCGGAACCGTGCGCCGATTGGAAGACAAAGGTTTGATCCAGATCGCCGCGCAAATTTCCGAACGCGATCCCTACGCCAAAGAAAATATTCTGCCGACGCAGTCGCTTGAATTAAACGCAGAACAGAAAGTTGCCCTTGAGAAAATCCAAAACGCGCTGGATCGTCAACGTGCCGCCAGCGTCCCGCTGGCAGATCCCCTTTCCACATCACTGCCCAAAATTTCACCCGTATTGGCAAGTGCCGCGCCCAACTGCCAGCGAGACGCTGGCAGCACGTTTCTTTTGCACGGCGTCACGGGCAGTGGAAAAACAGAAGTTTATTTGCAGGCGATTGCTCATGCGTTGGAGCAAGGGAAAGGCGCGATTGTTCTCGTGCCGGAAATTTCTCTCACGCCTCAAACAGTGGAACGATTCAAGGCGCGGTTTTCATCCGGCCCGCTGAAAACCTTGGTCGCCGTTTTGCACAGCCATCTTTCGGCAGGCGAGCGCCACGATGAATGGCACAAAATTCGACAAGGGCGCGCGCGCATTGTCATCGGCGCGCGCTCGGCAGTTTTCGCGCCGGTTGATCCGCTCGGATTGATCATCGTCGATGAGGAACATGAGAATTCCTACAAACAGGAAGAAGCGCCACGCTATCATGCTCGCGATGTTGCCGTTGTGCGCGGGCAGATGGAAAATGCGGTTGTCGTGCTCGGCACCGCCACGCCGTCGCTCGAAAGTTTTTACAACGTCACGAAAGGAAAATATGCGTTGCTCGAATTACTCAAACGCGCCGATGACAAGAAAATGCCCATCGTGCGCGTCATCGACATGCGTCAGGTCGCGCGGAAAGAAAAAGCTCCGCAAATTTTTTCTCATCAATTAAAAGAAGCGATCACGCAACGGCTTGAGAAAAAAGAGCAGACGATTTTGTTTCTGAATCGGCGGGGATTTGCGACTTCGATGCAATGTCCGCTCTGCGGTTTTGTTGCGGAATGTCCGAATTGCAGTGTGTCACTCACGTATCATCGCGCAGCTGAAAAACTGGCTTGCCATATTTGCGGTCACGACCAAAAAGCGCCGACGATTTGTCCGGAACCGAAATGTCGCAATCCCCAAATTCGTTTTTCCGGCATGGGCACGGAAAAAGTTGAAAGCACTTTGGCAAAATTATTTCCGCACGCAAAAATCCGCCGCATGGATTCCGACACTCTGAAACGAAAAGAGGATTACCGAAATATTCTCGGCGATTTCAAACGGGGCAAAATCGATATTCTCGTCGGCACGCAGATGATTGCGAAGGGACTTCACTTTCCGAATGTGACACTTGTTGGAATTATTTACGCGGATTTAAGTTTGCATGTTCCAGATTTTCGCGCGGGCGAACGGACGTTCCAATTGCTCACGCAAGTTTCCGGTCGTGCGGGGCGCGGCGATGTTGAAGGCGAGGTTTTTGTGCAAGCGTTCACGCCATTTCATCCGGCGATACAATTTGCGCGTCGCCATGACTTCGCTGGTTTTTACGAACAGGAAATTGATTTTCGCGAACAACTCAAATATCCGCCGCTCAGTCGCGTTGCATTGTTGACAATCAAAGGGCGCAACGAAGAGAAGGTAAAATTTTCGGCGGAACATTTGAAACAAGAGTTGGAAAAAGTAATGGGGAGCGCAGCCGCCCCGGCTGCAATTGTCAGCGCCCTCGCTGACAATCTTGAGCTTTTCGACGAGGGCGTCGAAAAGAACACGCGGGGAGCGTGTGTTCCCCAGAATAATTCATTCTCAGATTTGGTTATTGCGGGGCCGGCCCCTGCGCCGCTCGCTCGTGCGGAAACAAATTACCGTTACCAGATCATGCTGCGCACAAAACAAATGTCGCGACTCAGCCAGATTTTATCACAAGTGACGCAAGCGCTGAAATTGCCGGATGAGGTTTCGGTGATTGTGGATATTGATCCGGTGAATTTGTCGTGAGGTGACGCTTGAGTTCCGTTTCACATTTTGCAAAGTTACCGACACGCAAAAAATTATTTTATGAACTTACGCAAAATTTTCTTCAGCCTCACGGTTGTTGCCTTGATCGCCGCACCCAAAGCGGACGCAAAAGATAGATACACCATCGGCCTTGTTGCGAAATCACAGGGCAATCCAGTTTTCCAGGCGGCGCGCGTGGGGGCGGAACAAGCGGCGAAAGACCTTGGCGCGAAATATAAAATCCAAATCAAAATTGATTGGCGTACGCCGAATGACGAGGACGCGCAGAAACAGGCGGAGGCGATTGAGCAATTGGTGTTGAGCGGCGCGGATGGAATTGCGGTGAGTTGTTCCGACGCGAATAAATTAACCGACGCTATTAATTCCGCAGTTAAAAATGGTGTGCCGGTGGCGACGTTTGATTCTGACGCGCCCGCAAGTAAACGATTCGTCACGTTCGGCGTCGATGACATCAAATGCGGCGAGCAAGTTATGGAAGAACTTGCAAAAATCATGGGCGGCAAAGGTGTCGTCGCAATTCTCGCTGGAAATCAAAATGCGCCGAATTTGCAGAAGCGCGTTCAAGGCGTGAAAAACGCGGCGAAGAAATTTCCCGGAATCAAAATTCGCGAAACCTATTACCACAAAGAAACGCCGCAAGACGCCGCGGCGAAAGTTGAGCAAGTCATGCAGGCGAATCCTGACATCACGGGCTGGGCGATGATTGGCGGCTGGCCTCTTTTCACGGAGAAGGCGCTCAAATGGAATCCCGGCACGGTCAAATGTGTTGCCGTCGATGCGCTTCCGCCTGAGTTGGCGTATTTGCGCAGCGGCCATGTGCAATTACTTTTGGCGCAGCAGGTTTTTGAATGGGGCTACCGTTCCGTCGAACATATCGTCAACAAAGTTCATCTGAAAAAAAATCCAGCGAACGTGAAAGATGTCAGCCCACTCGTTCCCGTCACGAAAGAGAACGTTGATGAGTTCGCCAAAAATTGGGAGAAGTGGCTGCCGAAGTGATAAACTTGAAGCCGGTTCAACAGCTTAAGATTTATTCTGTTATATTCTTCAATTGACGCGATTCCTCTCCACGTTGACTTTAGTCCCCGTGAAAATTCAGCGTGCGCTTATTTCTGTTTTTGATAAAACTGGATTGGTTTCTTTTGCGCAGATTTTACGGGAAGCAGGCGTGGAAATTATTTCGACCGGCGGGACTGCCAAAGCTTTGCGCGAACACGGAATTGTCGTGAGCGATTTGAGCGCCTACACCGGTTTCCCGGAGATGCTGGATGGCCGCGTGAAGACCTTGCACCCGAAAATTCACGGCGGCTTACTTTATGTGCGTGGAAATCCTGAACACGAATCCGCTGTCAAAAAACATGAAATCAAGCCTATCGATCTGGTCGTGGTGAATCTTTATCCGTTCGCGCAGACAGTGGCGAAACCTGATGCGACTCTGGAGGAAGCAATTGAAAATATTGACATCGGCGGCCCGTCCATGCTCCGGAGCGCCGCTAAGAATCATGAAAGTATCAGCGTTTTAATCGATCCTCTGGATTATCCAGAAGTGGCGGATCAAATCAAAGCCCACGGAAATACCACCTCAGAATGCCGTCAAAAGCTGGCTGCGAAAGTTTTTGCGCGAACCGCTGCCTATGACGCCGCCATCGCAGATTATTTGCGAAAACAATTTGGCGCGGGTGAACAGACGGAAGTTTTCCCGGAGCAAATAAAAATTGTCGCCTCCAAATCGCAATCGCTTCGTTACGGAGAAAATCCCCATCAGCAAGCGGCCCTTTACGGCGATTTCGCAAAATATTTCCAGCAACTTCATGGCAAGGAACTTTCCTACAACAACATTCTCGACTTGACGGCGGCGGCGAATTTGATTGGCGAATTTTCCGACGAACTGGCGACGCTAGCCATTTTGAAACACACCAACCCTTGCGGAGTGGGACGGGGAAACAATTTGCGGGCCGCGTGGGAACGCGCCTTTGCCACCGATAATCAAGCGCCTTTTGGCGGAATTATTGTGACCAACCAGATTCTTGACTTGCCTTGCGCGGACGCAATTTCAGAAATTTTCAGTGAAGTAATCGTGGCGCCGGATTTCGCGCCGGATGCTTTGGCGCTCTTACGAAAAAAGAAAAATCTTCGTTTGTTGAAAATGCTACAACCTCCTTCGCAGGTCGGAAGTTTCGACGTAAAAAGCGTCGGGGCAAATTCGTTTTTAATGCAGGAACGCGATCTGAAAAATGTTTCGGTGGAGGACCTCAAAATCGTGACTCGGCGCCAACCTTCACCGGCAGAAGTGGCGGCGATGTTGTTTGGTTGGCGGGTCGCCAAACACGTGAAATCAAACGCGATTGTTTACGCTTCGGAAAATTCCACGTTGGGCATCGGTGCAGGGCAAATGAGTCGTGTGGATTCCAGCCGCATCGCGGTATGGAAAGCGGGTGAAGCAAGGTTGTCATTGCAGGGGAGTGTAGTTTGCAG
>JBDSYB010000149.1:0-20858 GCA_039925885.1 Verrucomicrobiota bacterium | reverse complement strand
CTCAATGAGATGGGAAAGATTGAAGCCGTGGCGCGAATGGAAAACCTGAATAGGTTGATCGAAGATATTTGAAAGATTGAGCAGCTTTCTATTTTGAAAAACAAATTTAAACCGGTAGTAGATCCATTTGATTGCGCCACGAACCCCTTCGTTTCGAACGAGAGTCGGGAAAATAATTGGAATACGAATCAACAAATAGAGTGGATAAAGCAATGGGCGCCCGACGGTTAAAGCATAAATTTTTCCTAATACACTACGCATAATCGGCGGGGGAATTCCGAAGTGGGTTCTGTAATTTTGTTTTAGGGAACTTCCCGGAGACGAAAGTATCGTCCTGTTTGAGCCACTACAAACTCCGTAGTGATGTCTTCACTTTCGGCCGTAAATTGCGGCCCGGTCGGAGTCCATGTAATAAAATCCGTCGAGGATTCCAGCACGTAATTCCGGCCTAGCATTACATGCTGAGTCACATTCACTCGGCTCACTGCAATACCAACGGTGGGGACAAATGTGGGCGATTGAATGATGATGGTGGGAGCATTGGTGTAGCAACATCCCGCACTTGTGATGTTGATGGCGCTAATGCTGCCTCCGCTGACCGTGGCTGTAGCAGTCGCACCCGATCCGCCGCCACCTTGGATTGTCACCATTGGTGCATTCGAGTAGCCACAGCTTGGGTCGGTGACAGTTGCGCCCACCACGAAACCGTTCACTATCGTCGCCGTGGCTTTGGCGATATGAGGAGTGCAAAATTCGTTTTCGTTATGCAATTGCGCAACTTCACTTGCTGAAAGCGCACGATTGTAGATGCGCACCTCGTCGATAGAACCATCAAAATATCGGACTCCATTTTGCGAACCGATCGTAAAATCTGTGGGAGCATTAGGTGTCGTTGAGAAAATGTTTGCGGTTTGTATTCCGTTGATGAAAAACCTTGTAGTGCTTGAATCTCGCACCATCGCTAGATGGTACCATTGGTTGAGGTTCGATAAAGATTGTCCACTGCTATAAAAACCTACGCCCGAAAAAAAACTGTGCGGTGTAGAATTCAAAAAACCAATTCCATAACCATTCCCGGTATTCGCGTTGTCAAAACCGACCTGCACGACGACCGCCTCTCCAGAAAAATTCTCAGGCTTCACCCAAGCTGCCAAGGTCCAATTGGCGACCTGAGTCAGGGGCGGCGAACTGAACTCGATGCGACTGCTGCTTCCGTTAAAATTGTAGGCTGCACTAGCTACCCCCACTCTGTTTGTGGTCAGAACTGCTCCGATCACGGTTCCGTGCCTTGTTCCAATCGAATCGTTGGCATTGCCATTGAAGGGATAATACGCCACGAGGCCGTTGGTCAGAATCGTTTGCGCTTCAAGATCAGGGATTGGGACTATGGCCAGAATGATCGTTGCAATCGTTGTTTGGATAATTTTCATTTTCGTTTGGCGTTCGTTTCGGTGGCGGAGACTTTGATAATGTTATTCATATCGGGCATCTCACGTCAAACGCTTAGAACAAACTATTCACCGCAGTTCCCAGGACGCTGAGCGGGCCGGCGTCTTCCAATCCTTCGGTGGCTTTATCGAGTTTTTGGAGCGAGAGCTTAACGTTTTTTAAGAGGCTTTCGTCGTTGATCAGTTTTCCAACGGTGCCCTGGCCGCGATTCATTTTTTCAAGAATTTCACGCAGGTTTGCCATCGCGAGGGAGGTTTCGTTGTAAAGTTTTTCGTCCTTGGCGAGTTTGCCCAGAGTGCCCTGCCCTGCGTTTATTCCGTCAATGGCGGCCCGAGCGCCGTCAACCACGGTGCGCGCTTGTTCCAGGGTAAGTTTTACTTCCGTGCTGGTGCTCTGGAGGTTGGAGACGGTGTTGAGCGCGGAAAGATAGAGGGTTTCGTCACTGATCAATTTTCCAACGGTTCCTTTGCCTTCCGCAATTTGCGAGGAGATAGTTTGCATGTTTCCGAAAATCGCGGTGATGCGCGGACTATTCTCTTTTATGAAATCGGTAAATGGCCCGAGTAAGTTATCGATTTTGTCACCTGTAAAACTTTTGGTGACGGTTTCGATGCCGCTGGCCACGTTATCGAGCTTGGTCATGAGCGCGCTCAAATCCGGCTGCTCGGCAGTTTGTAAATAAGCGTCCTCTGCCGCCTTGACTCCGTGAGGTGTTCCAAAATCGAGGGCGACAAAATTTTGTCCCATCAATCCGGTGAAACGAATGGTCGCTTTGCTATCGGTGCGGACTTCGGCGTCGGGCTTGAGTTTCATGGTGACGCGCACTTGATTATTGGTCAGTTGAATTTTTTCGATTTCCCCGACCTGCACGCCCGCCAACTTCACAGGGTCGCCCACTTTTAGTTCCTGGACGTTGTTAAAGAGTCCATGGACACGATGGCCCTTCCTCAAAAACGAGCCGCCGCCGAGCATCTCGATAATGATGAAAGCAGCGATCAATGTAAGTGCGAAAAATATTCCCAACCGGGTTTCAAGTGTGTTTTTCATAAAAATAAATTTTTTAAACTTTGGCCAACGGCAATTCAGCGTGAATAAATTTTTTAATCAGCGGTTCGGAATGATTTTTCACTTCAGCGGGCGTTCCGATGAATAAGATTTCTCCCTCGTTGATAATGGCGATTCGATCGGCCACACCGAAAGCCAGGTCGCGATCATGCGTCACCACGATGGAAGTCACTTCTGTGCATTTTTTCAAATTCAAAATTTCTTCGCCGACGGTCACTCCCATCAGAGGATCCAACTCGCTGGTCGGTTCATCATACAAAATCAATTGCGGTTCGACGACGAGAGCACGCGCGATGGCGACGCGTTTTTTCATTCCGCCGGAAAGCTCGCTGGGCAAACGCTCTTCCAAACCTTTTAGGCCGACGAGATCAAGTTTTTCACTGACAATTTGCGCTATTTCCGATGGAGAGCGCAGACGGTGTTCCTTCAAATAAAGGCCGACGTTTTCTCCGACACTCAGCGAATTGAACAACGCGCCCGACTGGAAAACCATCGCCATCCGATATTTTTCCATGACGCCCGCAACCTGGATCGATTCGCCTTCAATCAGAATGTCACCTTCATCGGGCTTTTCCAATCCAATGATGTGTTTGAGCAAAACGCTTTTGCCGCTGCCGCTCGGCCCCATGATGACAAAAATTTCGCCGCGTTGAACTTCAAAATCCAACCCTTTCAACACGGGCACCCCGTTGAAACTTTTGCGCAAGCTGCGCACCTGCACGTTGACGCTTTGAGAATTCTGGGAAGCGGAGTTCATCACAAATTAATCAACAACCGAGTCAGAAAATAATCGAGAATCAAAATCAACACGATGGAGTTTACCACAGCTTTGGTGACGGAGCGGCCGATTCCTCTCGGGCCGCCACGCGTCTGCAAGCCTTGTTGACACGAAACAACGCCAATCACCATCGCGAAAATAAAACTTTTGATGAGTCCGTTGGCCACGTCTCCCAGGCTGACCACCTGGCGAAGATTGTTAAAATAGGACGGGATTGAAATGCCGATCATGTGGTTGTAAGCGGAAACGAGCGCGCCCCCAAACCATCCGACCATGATGGAAAAAACAACCAGCAACGGTAAGGCAATCGTGATGGCAAGAATTCGCGGCATGACCAAATAATGAATCGGGTTGATGTTCATGGTTTTTAGCGCATCAATTTCCTGATAAGCGCGCATCGAACCGATTTCCGCGGCCATGGCAGAGCCCATTCGTCCGGCGATCAAAATGGACATCATGACCGGCCCAAGTTCTTTACACATGGAGACGCCCACCATTCCGCCAATCACATTTCCCAGGCCGCGTTGCACCAGCACCGAACCGGCTTGCAAAGCGAGGACGCCGCCGATGAACAACGACAAAATGCACGCCATGAGCAAGCTCGCCATGCCGATTTCAAAAAGTTGTTCGAATATTTTTTCCCGCTGACGCCACGCGAAAGGCAGCGCTTTTAGAGCGAGCCAAAAGAGAAGGAGTAATTCTCCGATGTTTTGAAACATATCAGACTTTCCTTCTTTGAGTTTGAGAAGGCAAACAGGCCGCGTTCGCTGGAGTGATCATTCGTTAACTGTTGTCGTGTTGGACGAGAATTTTTCTTTACTGCCAAACGGGAAGTAAAACATCCGCCAGCGTTTTCCATCCGGCGCGGATTGATATTGGAAAAGACCAAAGAAGAGCGAGCATTTTTTTGTCGTTGCCGAAACATCGCGCCGATAAAGATTCCAGAGCAAGGACTGGCTTCGGGTTTGAGTGGCCGGATTTTTCTCAGCGCGCCAGATGGACCAGAGCGGCGAATAATCGCGCTCAATACTTTTATTGTTAGGCAAAATCGGCTCCAGAATAGAAAGCACTTGCAAACGTTGCCGGCCCTCGCGATCTCGCCGAAAACTAAACAAGGGCCAGACATCCACGCGACGCAACGCAGTGTTGGCTTCGAGGTTTTTTTCCACAATATCGGAGTAAAGAAAAAACAGGATGCGAGTGCGCTCGCGTTCCAGCGGCGGCGAATAAAGACGATTGTATTTGTAAATCGGCCAAAGATAAAAATTGCTCGTCAAATTCGAGTTGGACGCCCGGCTATAGAGTGGCCAGACGCGTTTAACATTTTTTCCTTCACCGTGCGCAAAAACAATCAGCGGCCAGGGCGCGCCCACTTCGTGATATTTCCGAGCGCGATCATCCGTCAGACTCAAACCAATCGGCCACGGCACGGTGGTTGAATCCCGTTGCGGGGAGTGCATGGTTGTAAAAAACGGCAGCAACGAAAGCTGACGCTCGGGATTTTCCGTGCCTATCCCCGTGGTAGTTTTGAAAAAAAACGGCCAAAGGACAAAAAGTTTTTTGTGCCCACCCACGGTTTCAGCTTCATCCAAAGTGTTGGTGCGCATGGTAACCTCTTTGCGTTCCGCGCCCATGATTGGCCAAACCTGCCAGCCGTGCAGAGCGTTGCCGTGTCGAAGATGGAAAACCGGGAACAAATAATTCTGCGTCACGATGTCTTTTTTGCGCGTTCCCACGTAAAGCGGAAAAAGGACGAAATGGATTTCGTCGCGGAAAAGACGGTCTTTTAACGTCCCGTAAAAAGGCAGAAAGGCGGTATAGTTTAGTTCCGGGTTTACAGATCGTTGCTGAAAATAAAATGGAAAAAGAGTAAACCGGGATTTCCCCTCATCTTCCTGTGTTTTCCCTCCCGCAAACGCGAACAACTGGAGAATCTGGAACCGGTATTCGCCTCCGTATCGGTCGTAAGTCACCAAGGGATAAAGAAAATCCATCTCTACGGATTCCACATCGGGATCGCGGGTGCAGGAAAAAAGCGGCGGCAATGAAAATTGGCGCTGTGACTCTTTTTGCTCCAAATAGAAAAGTGGCCCCAGGGCTTCGATTCGATTGCCGGGTGCCAGCGTAAGCGGAAATTCATCATATAACGGCCCAGCCGACCACTCGCCTCGCGCGTTGGCAAGTCCGAGCACCAGAAATAAAATTGGCCATCTCAAAAATCGCATTTTCAAATATGACTGCGCGGGATAATAAGAGTGGAAAAACACGCGTCAAGCCCACTCGGTGCAAATTTCAAGCGCGCCTTCGCTAACGTTATAGTTTTAGTCAAATTGCCTTTAAAACACATAAATGATGGGTTGGGGGTTGACTTTTAACGAACTATTCATATTTTGAAATCACGATTGAGGTTTTTACCTCGGTTCCTCCGGGCCCAGCGGCGTTAGTGCATTTTCGTCGCTGGGCCTTTTGCTTTTCCATCCCAAACGAATCAGCACGGTGAGAAGCGCAGGCAAAAATGTCAACGCCGCCACCATGCAGGTCGTCACGCCCACCGCCATCACAAAACCCAGACTGGCAATGCCCTGGTGCTTGGCGAGAATCAAACTGCCGAACCCCACAATTGTCGTCAGTCCTGAAACGATGACGGCTTTCCCTGTGCTTTTGCCCAAAATTGCGGGAGTCCGTTCCTCCGCAAACCGATTTAGAATATGTATTCCGTTGGTCACGCCGATTCCAATGACCAGAGGCAACGTCATAATGTTTGCGGGATTGAATGGAACTCCGAATAATCCCATAAGACCCACCATCCACGTCGCCCCGATGAAAACCGGCAACAACGCGAGAACCACCGACAGGGGCGAACGAAAATGAATAAAAACTAAAATTGCAATGGCCCCCAAAGCATACCAAGCGGCTTCCTCGTAACTTTTGCGCAGCAGTGTCGTGTATTCCAAAAGCTGCACGGGAGTGCCGGTGACATTTCCATCCACCGTCCGCAATTGCCGCACAAATTCCGCCTGTTTATCGCGCTGCCAGATGTCTTCCTTTGGATATACTTGCAGCAAATACTTACCGGTTTCACCAATGAAACGACTGCGCAATGCCAGCGGCAAATCCTCCGAACGCATCCGACCACTGGCGTCTTGCGTCTTCAATGCTTGAAAGGTTTCGCGAATATCGTTGAACAAAGCTCGCTGAAATTGTGAAAGCCGCTCCGCCGTCCCCGGGGGCCCATTGACCATCGCTCGTCGCAATCGAACAATTTCCGTGCGCAGCGCAATCAGATCTTTGGAAAGTTGCGGTTGTTCTTTTGCAACCGTGTCTGCGGCCAGCCCCAGATACCCTTGCAGCGCCCAAAGAGTGCGGCTGAATTCAGGAATGTCGATTGACTCGATGTCGGGTTCTGCAAAACGAATGGGTTCGACATCTTTTTTTATTTGAACCACCAGCGCCAGTTTTTTGGTTTGGTCTTCGGTCAAAAATTCACTGATCGGATCTACGTTTGCCACAGCGGGCAGGGCTTTGACTTTTTCTTTTAACAACGCCAAGTGTTCAAGATTGGTTGCGACCATCGCGCCAAACAAAACGGATTTGCCTGCGGAATTGATCAACTTTTTTTCAAACTCCACTGCGGGCAAATCCTTGCTTTGCATGTTGAGCAAATTGTAATCGAAATAAACTTCATGAAATTTCCCATAGGACGCGCCGCACAAGATGAGGGTCACAGCGATCATAATCACAGGGCGACGTAGCCAGAAGTTTTCTATCCGCGCCCGCCGATCTATTTTAGAGGCACCTGGGTGAATGACCTTTTGCCGGCCCCGCAACAAAAGTACTGGGAGCAACGTCATCATGGGAATCAGGCAAAGCAACATTCCTCCTCCGCAAATGATACCCATTTCCTGGATGCCTTTGAAGTTGGTCAGCGCCATCGCGAAAAACGCGCCCGACGTGGTGAAAGCGCCTGTAAAAATTCCGATTCCGGTGTTGACGATAGCTTTCTCAATCGCTTTTTCCGGGGTGCCACCGTTTCGTAATTCTTCCTCGTAACGGCTGATGAGGTGAACGCCAAAATCTATCGCAAGGCCGATCAGAATCGGCACAAATGTGATCGTCAAAATGTTCAAATGCCCGACAACAACCGTCGTGTAAAACATTGTGTAGCCAAGTCCAACCAGCAGGCACGCCGTGGCTTTGAGCGGGCGCGCAAGTTGGCTGTAACCGTAAATAAAAATCAGGGCGCAAGCCACCAGTGACACAATGCTCGCGATCGTGGAATCAACCTGCGATTGCGCCATTTCATCCTGTTCCAAAACCGGTTCTCCAGTGATCCCCACGTTCAATCCCGGGACTTCAAATTGTGTTTGCTGCACAAGTTCGCGCAGACGTTCCACCGCTTTTCCGCTCAACTCTCCGCTCAAAGCGCGCGTCGTCACTAGATAAATACGACCCTGCGCGTAAGTGATATACATCTGGCGTTCGGCTTCATCGCTCGCGCCAAACAGCGCGTTCAACCCGGGCGACGGCGCGGTGCCCGGCCTCTTCAGATTTTGCGCGGCTTGAGAAATAATCCGTTGCAACGCCGGAAATGCTTTGAGCATCGATTCGTTTTCCGCATTTTGTTCCTGTTGGGCGTTGCGGAATTGCCGGTTCACCAATGCGAAAAGTGAGTTGAGATTGGTCGCCCGCGTGAATTGGTCGATGAAGGGGCGAAAATCTCCCAGCGTTTTGTGCAACTCCTCCAAATCTTTTTCCGGAACGAACAACAGCGCCTTGGGACCGAGCATTTTCAAATCGCCCTTGTAAAAAACGTCCGCAAAAATGTTCGTCTCCAATTCCAGTTTCGCGCCCAACCGCTCGACGAATTGCCGGTTCTTCTCCAACTTTTCGCTCTCTACAATCACCACCAAATCGTCCTGCGCAGGAAATTCCTTCTTAAACTTTAGAAAATTGTGGTGATATTTTTTGTCCGCGCCCACCAGGTCGTCGCGATTAGTATCGAACTGCAGGTTTTTGACGGTGAAGGTGACACCACAAATAAAAATCAGTATTTGCGGGTAAAGAAACCAGTTCGGCCGCGCACATACGGCACGCGCCAGCCGCCGCAAGATTCGAACTGCTAAAGAATCTTTCGCCATGTGTTTTCTCTATTCCAGGAATTCGGCATTGGAAGAAACTTCTTTGATATCCTCATTTTTTCCAGCGGACGCCGAATTTTATTTTCCGAAGGGTTGAACAATTCACGATTTAACAATTCACCGCTTCCACACGAACCGCCGTTCCATAACACAAAACTTCCGTTATCCCCTGCCCGATTTCTGTCGCGTCGTAACGAATGCCGATCACGGCGTTGGCTCCCAGTTGCGAGGCCTGTAACAACATTTGTTGAAACGCATCTTCTCTGGCTCGTTCGCAAAGGCTCGCATAAATCGTAATATTCCCGCCAAAAATGGTTTGAATGGACGCTGCGAAATTTCCCACGATGGAACGTGACCGCACGATGATTCCTCGCACGACGCCAAAGGTTTTGACCGCGCGATAACCGGGTAAATCGAACGCCGTGGTGGTAAACGGATTTACGCTGCTCATCTTGCAGAAATTGAACACCATCTTTTCTGCGGCAGAAGTTTAATTTTTATTTCAGCGGTTTGTCAGGTATTAAAACAAAAGCATTAAAGATCGACATCAGAAATTATGAAATCCGCCTACGAACTTGCGATGGAACGTTTGAACAAAACCGCCCCAGCCGCAAAAGTGACTGATCAACAAAAGAAAAAACTCGCCGAACTGGATGCAAAATTTTCCGCAAAAATTGCCGAGCGCGAAATTTTCGTTAAAGGCGAATTAGCCAAAGCGAGTGAGAAAGGCGATTACGAAGAAATGGAGAAAATTGAAAAGCAGTTGGTGAGTGATCGCAAATCGCTCCAGACCGAACTTGAGGAAAAGAAAGAAAAAATTCGCGCCCAAAAGTAACGTGATGGAACGAGACTGTGGCACTGCAAATAAAAACACCAAAAACAAAAAGCAATTTTGGATTCATCATGGCATTGAAAAAGATTAGCTGACCTGCCGCAATTCCATTCTCCCATCACAACGCCAACAGCAATTTCTTGATTTCCTTCATACGCGCCGACGCTTCTTTTTTGGTCAGACGCGGAAATTTCCCGTCGATCAGCAGCCAATCATTATTGCGCGTCAGCATCAATTTATCTTCCTTCGTTTCGATTAAGGTCACCTGCTTTCCCGCTGCTAAAACTTTCAATTCGCCAACTTGCAAAAGAAATTCAACCGACGGCGGCAGCGGCCCGAAACGATCGCGCAATTCCTTCTTCAATTGATCCAGCGACAGCTTGTCTTCGGCCTGCGCGAGCTTGCGATAAATATCAATGCGATGCTGCGCCTCGGCGATGTAGTTCAGTGGAATGTAAGCCGGGGCAATTTTGAGTTTTACGTTTTGAGTTTTAAGTTCGGTCGGATGTTCTGAATAAGTTCCCACTTCTCGCGGAATGTTGATTTCAAAATCCGGCTTCTTCTTTTTTGCTCCTGATTCCTGACTCCTGGCTCCTACCTCCTCCCCCGGATTCATCGCGACAAAATCGATTCGCACCTGCACTTCGATGCGCGCTTTTACTTTTTCACCTTTGAGAGCGCTGATGCTTTGTTTGAGCAACTGACAATAAAGTTCAAAGCCAACCGCCGTGATGTGACCGCTTTGTTGCGCGCCCAAAAGATTTCCCGCGCCACGAATTTCCAAATCGCGCATCGCAATTTTGAACCCGCTCCCGAGTGTCGAATATTGTTTGATCGCGGTAATTCGTTTGCGCGCATCAGCGAGCAAGCCAGCGTGACGCGGCAAAAGTAAATACGCGTAGGCCTGATGTTTGTAACGACCGACGCGACCGCGCAATTGATACAAATCGCTCAGGCCAAAACGATCCGCGCGATCAATAATAATTGTGTTCGCATTCGGAATATCGAGGCCGCTTTCGATGATCGTCGTCGAAAGCAAAACGTCCGCTTCGCCGTTGATAAATTTCGTCATCACTTCCTCCAAATCGTCTGAATTCATTTGGCCGTGGCCGACGACCATGCGCGCATTCGGCAAAAGTGTTCGCAATTTGTGCGCAACGGATTCGATGTCGATTACGCGATTGTGCAAATAGAAAACCTGTCCGCCGCGATTGATCTCGCGCTGGATAGCGTCGCGGATCAAGCGCTCGTCGTATTGCGTGACAATCGTCTCGACGGGCAAACGATCCTGCGGCGGAGTTTCAATCGTGCTCATGTCGCGCGCACCAGTGAGCGCGAGATACAAAGTTCGCGGTATTGGCGTCGCGCTCAACGTGAGAACATCGACGAGGCGCCGCAGCATTTTGAATTTTTCTTTGTGCATCACGCCGAAGCGCTGCTCTTCGTCGATCACGACCAATCCCAAATCTTTGAATTCCACGTCCGATTGCACGAGACGATGTGTGCCGATGACGATGTCCACCGCGCCTTCGGCCAAAGCGGCGATTACTTTTTCCTGCTCGCGTCGCGTGCGATAGCGCGAAAGCACTTCGACGCGAATTGGATAATCCGCCATGCGTTCGCGAAAATTATTAAAATGTTGCTGAGCCAAAACCGTCGTTGGTACCAACACGGCAACTTGTTTTCCGCCCATCACTGCTTTGAATGCGGCGCGAATTGCCACTTCCGTTTTACCAAAACCAACGTCGCCGCATATTAAACGATCCATCGGACGCGCGCCTTCCATGTCGTTTTTCGCCGCCAGAATCGCCTTCATTTGATCGGGCGTTTCCTCGTAAACGAACGAACCTTCGAACTCGCGCTGCCACGTATTGTCGGGTGGAAAACTGTGACCTTCCTGCGACGCGCGCGCGGCTTGGATGGAAAGAAATTCGCTCGCCACATCGCGCACCGCATTTTCCGCTTGGATTTTAGTTTTCGCCCAACGCGCTCCGCCGAGCGTGTTGAGCGCCGGACGCGCTTTGCCTGCGCCAACATATTTGCTGACGAGATGCGCTTCGGTCACTGGCACGTAAAGTTTGGGCGCGGCTTCATTCGGGTTGCTCGGCGCGTATTCGATGGCCAAACATTCCTGGCCGGAACCCGATTGTGAATTTTCAGTTTTCCCTTTCGTCCCTTGCGCAGTCGGGATGATTTCCAATCCCAAATAGCGACCAATTCCATATTGCAAATGCACGACGTAATCGCCGTCGTCGAGATCCGCAAAATCAATATCGAGCAACGACCGCGTGGTTTGCGCGTGGGACGATTTCAGCCGACGCGGACGTTGCACTTTGTAACGCGCAAAAATTTCGGCATCTGTGACAACCACGATTTTTGCTGGCTCGAAAATAAATCCGCGCGTCAAGGTGCCGAGGTGAAGATGCAACTCGTTCGTGTTGCCGAAACCGTATTCCCACCAGATTTCGCCGAAACGTTGGCGCTCGCCGTCGTTGTTGCAAAAGATGTGAACGGCGAAGCCTTGCCGCGACCAGCGATGAATCTGCCCGAAAAATTCTTTGCGTTGCGCTTCCGCAATTTGCGGTTCCGGCGGACGATTTCCTATCGGACGAAACACTTCGAGGCTCTGAAACGGCAACCCGTTGGTGTCAGTAGCGACAACGTCATTTAATTCAGGAAGCGGGGAATATTCACCCACCTCTGCGACAGAAACCGAAGTCATTTTGCGCTCCCCGATTCGTTCCTGAAATTTTTCCCACGAAATAAAAAAAGGATCGGCATCTGGAACCTGTTCTTCGTAGCGATCGGAATGTTCCTCAATCAACTCTGGCTCGGATAAAATAAAAATGGTTTCGCTTGGTAAATAATCGAGCAATGTGGCGAGAGCTTCGTTTCCGCGTTCCCCACTCTGCGTTCCGCGTTTGAGAATACCAAATTCGCCGCCGGGCGGAATCATCACGTCGTCAACCACTTCCTCTTTGGAAATTTGCGTGAACGGATCGAAGTAACGCAGCGACTCCAATTCGTTTCCGAAAAACTCGAAACGCACCGGCCATGGATTGGTCAGCGGCCACAAATCGACGATGCCGCCGCGCAATGAAATCTCGCCGCGTTGCGACACCTGCGCTTCGGGTTCGTAGCCTTGTTCCTCCAACCATTCGATTAAGTCGAGCGGTTCAATTTTATCGCCGCGTTTTAAAGAGCGTGTTCGTTTCTGGATTTCGTCGGGTGGAAATGTTTTTTGTGCCAGCGCAGTGACACTGGTGATGATGAGTTTTGAGTTTTGAGCTTTAGATTTTGAATTTTCCGAAAGGGCGACGAGTGTCTCCAGTCGGTCACTGATGACGTCAGCGTGAGGCAGTTTGGATTCGTGCGGCAACATTTCCCACGCGGGATAGAAGAGGGGTCGATGGTCGAGGGTCGAAGGTCGAGAGCAGGGAGCAGACGCGCTAAAGTTTGGCTCTCGACCCTCGACCTTCGACGCTCGACTCAGCCATGTCTCCATGTCTTGTTGAAAACTTTCCTGCGCTTTCAATCCATCTGTAACCACGATGACCGGGCGTTCGGGAAAGTTTCGAGCGATCAAAACAGCGAAAAACGGCTGCGCGGCTGGTGTGATTTCGGAAAAAGACAAAGCACCGCCCGTTTTCACGCGCCGCAGCAACTCCTGCACAGCGGGAAGTTTCGCAATGGCGGCGAATAAATCATCAGCAGTGATTGACTGGTTTTCTCCCAAGGAAAGAAAAGTCGCCGTCAACCGCAGAACCGTCAAGCAGCACAACTCCGCCCGAAATATATCCTGTTTCTGTCAGTTCCTCAGTTCCCCTGCTAGAAGATGCCTAACCAGAATATGCTCACAACTGTCGAACACGGTAGAAGCGCCTCGTCTGGTTGGTTCCAATCGGCTCAGAATATCGGAAGGTTCCATTAGTGTTTATAAATGTGGTGAGGTTACTCCAGGTCAATAAGTTCGTTGATATCTGAATGGTATTAGTAGTTCCTGAAGGCCCCGAGACAGACAAGGATAGATTCTGGTTCGTGATAGCGGCGGAAGCAATTTTTAGGATGACAGCGGCGGTTTCGTGAGCACCGATGTCTGCCGCCCCACCTTGCGGAATAGCTGTGCCAAAAAAATCGACGCCACCTAGATTTAGGTTGATGCCCGCGTTGATCAAAGGAGAACCGACCTGCGTCTTGTAGGCAGTCAGGTCAGGAAGGAGATCGGCGTTGTTCAATGTCCCTCCATTGCCCGGGTTGTTGAGCTTCGGATCAGCACTGACCCCGACCTTGGTCGATCCAACATATTCGTGTCCAGAGGCTTTTCGCCAAGCATCCAAACTTGTATAGTTTTTACCGTTCCAATTAATATCAAAGGAACTGCCACTCGAGTAATAGCAATTACCCTGAATAAGCATATTTGTTTGGCCAATTCTTGAGAAGAATAAAAGCGCCCCACCCGTGGTTTGAATGACGTTGTTGCGTAAACGCATGTTGGTAGTAGGAGTGGAGATGTAAATGCCGGGAGGGCCTCCCGTTATCTGGCTGAGAAAGATAGTGTTATTGTAGATATCAGCGTTTTGGATATTGCCGTAGGTTTCAATTCCGCCGTGCCCTCTTTTTCGACCATCGTTCTGGCTGACATTGTAGCGAATGATGTTGCCGATGTTGTTGGCGGCGCAACAAAGTAAATATCCTGCACCATCGTTGTCGTGGGAGTAATTGTATTGCATAACCGAGTTCTGCACATCCTGGTCGAGATCAAAGCCGCCTCCGTCCTGTCCGCTGCCTGTATGGTTGGAATAGGCTTCATTAAATTGAAAAACCAAATTACTCGAGTTATAGGCCCAGAATCCAACCGGGCCTTCACCCAGTGCAAAATTATTCTTGCCGTTGTCATGGGAAACAGATCTTTCCACAATAGCTCCGTTGACACAGCCAAGAAGGATGCCGCTTCCCGTGTTGATGGCGGATTTCGGATCGCCGAAGTTATTGAAAACTTGGCAATGTCCCAGGTAAATATCTTCGTGGACTCTCGGAACCTGCGCAAAGACTCCAATTCCAGTGTTGAGATTATCATGCACAGATGCATAGGTAATCCGCACATCGCGATAGCCAGTCTTATTGTTCCATGAACCTATGCTAATCCCCCAATCTCCAAATCCACTGACCTCGACATTGTCGATTCTCACGTAGGCCAACTTTATATCTCCAGGAAAGTCGGTATAGAGTGAAATTCCATGATTCAGATTAACGGTAGGTCCTGCGCCCATAAAATTGAGATTGCTCAGGACGAATCCCGCGGTGTTGTCAGCGAAAAATCCGACATCGTTTCCTGCATTGATGGTGGCGCGACCAATGCCATAGCTGCTAATCGTAACAGGGTTAGCCGCACTGCCCTTATCCAAAGAATCCAAAAAGATACTTCCGCTGAATGTTTTTCCCCCTTCGAAAAGAACCTTGTCGCCCGCCAATAAATTCATCGCATTCACCTTGGCCGTCGTTTGCCACGACAACGCGGGCGATAATCCAGCATTTAAGTCATTGCCAACGGGACTGACATAATAAGTGGTCGCATTGACCGAGCCAAAATTGACAAGGCACAAAGCAGCCAATGAAATTAGCGGACGAATTCTAAATAACATAACTTGATCTCAATGATTGTCGGCGTTAGCGATTGGTTCTACTCCGCAAACCCACATTCGGCCTGGCGGAATGGCGTCGGCCAAAGACAATCTTTAGGAGTGTTTAGCAGGTTGCGTGCCTTCACAGATACGGCAACGTGAACGCCAATAATTGACTAGATGTTGGGCGGCAGTGTCACAGTTACGCCGATTTTTTAAGAACCATTTTTACAAAACGCTGATCTCAACTTCTCTTCGTCTGCAACAGCTTTCTTTTCTTGATCAAGCACTGTTAGTAGGCGAAAAAAACCAGGAAAAAGTAATCCGGGAACAAAGGCGTTGAGCTTCTCTGGATTAGGAAGAGAAAAAACCGTTGCGAGATGAATAAAGAGCTTCTTTTATACTTTGCCGATCCACTTGCGATCTTCCCAAACGGCTTTGAGCGACGGGAGATTGCGGCGATCTAAAATATTCTTTGCAGCGGAAAGAACCTTGCCCTTTTTCAAATTGTTGTAGGCATCGCTTGCGCTGATCGCTACAAACTGAAGGACGCTCGGATCGCGGTAGCAATCAATCATGCACTTGGTGCAGCCATCGCGGATAATTTTAGTCTGGTTGAATTCATAGATATTGCACATGGGAGTTTCCCATGCGTGGCAACGATAGAGATTCAAATTCCAATCCAGATAAAAATATTTGTGTCCACCCAGACAGCCGAATTTTTCCGGCTCTTTGCGAAGGAGAATTTACCAAGGCCTTTGATGATAACTCCCTATTTTTCGCTTGCCTTTCAATAGCCAGCGAGTCAGTGTTTCCTCACTTAAAAACCTTCACTGGGATCCAAATGCAACCATGAAAAGTTCGCTGCCAATTTTCACGATTCATTTAATTTCCATTAGTGTAATCGTTCTCGCGGTGCTTACTCCGTGCAATGGATTTGCCCAACTGGTTCCCAATATCACAACGCAACCGCAGAATCAGAGCGTGGTGGCTTCTTCAAATGCAACGTTCACTGTTGTGGCGAGCGGACAATCGCCGCTGAGTTATCAATGGTCGTTCGCGGGAACGAATTTGACGAACAGCGCGCACATCAGCGGCGTGACGGCTTCGACGCTGACGATCAGCAATGTTGTTGCGAGTGATGCAGGAAATTATCAAGTCGTCGTCACCAACAAGCATGGCAGTGTGACCAGCTCGAATGCGGTGCTGATAGTGTTAATTCCAGCGAGCATCACGATTCAGCCCGCTGATCGCGTTATTGCTGTCGGCTCAAATGCGACTTTGTCGGTGATCGCCACTGGCACCGCGCCGCTAAGTTATCAGTGGATGCGCAATGGAACCCTTTTGACAAATGACAGCAGAGTTTCTGGTGTCACGGGTGGGAGTTTGGTTATTTCAAATGCGCAAACGGCGGATTCAGGTTCGTATAGCGTGATGGTCTCCAATTCAATCGGCGCAATCACGAGTGCGGCGGCAGCGTTGAGCGTGATTTATCCGCCGACTATTTTTCTCCAGTCGCCAGGAGAAACAAATTTCACTGGAGGAACGCTCGTTTTGCAGGTCTTTGCAAACGGCACGCCTCCGTTCGGCCATCAATGGTTTTTTAACGGCACACCGCTAACAAATGACAGTCGCATTAGCGGCGCGACGGATTATTATTTATTTATCTCCGGGCTTCAAACCAACGATACAGGAGAGTATGTTGCCGTGATTACCAACGGAGCTGGTTCAGTCACCAGTTCGGTGATGAATGTTAGCGTTTCATTTTCTCCGCCCATTTTCGATCAACAACCGCAGAGCCAGACCAACGTCGTGAATGTTGGCAACATCAATTTTTCAACTGAGGTCAGGGGTTCGTCGCCGCTGAGTTATCAATGGTTTTTTAATGGATCACCATTGGTAAATAGTACTCAGAACAATTTTTCTAAACAATATCCACAGACGAATGATGCGGGCAATTATTGGCTCGTTGCTTCCAATGGGGTTGGGGTCACGACCAGCACTGTCGCCCAACTTACGATTCTCGTGCCGCCATCTATTACAATCGGAACGACAAATCAGACGTTCGTTGCCGGATTGAGCGGGGGTTTTTCAGTGGCGGCGGCTGGCTCCGAACCGCTTTCCTATCAATGGTATTTTAACAGCACAAAATTGGTTGATGACGCGCGCCATACTGGTTCGACCACCAACGCCTTGAACATTTCCAACGTGCTGACTTCTGATGCGGGATATTACTACGTCGTAGTCACAAACCGCGCAGGTTCAATCACAAGCGGAGCGACTGCGACCGTGATTCTGTCCCCGTCGATCACCATACAACCGACTGGACGATCAGTTCCGGTGGGCTTGCCGACAATATTTAGCGCGGCGGCTTCCGCCACTGCGCCGATCAATTATCAATGGCAGCTAAACGGCACAAATATTTCCGGCGCGACGAATAACAGCTACACGAATTCCGCTCTCACGATAAATGACTTCGGTGCTTACCAACTTGTCGTCACCAACGCGGGCGGCACTGCGACAAGCTCCGTTGCAATGTTGACCAGAGGTTCTGTTGCTGCATGGGGCAACAACAGTTCCGGTCAAGCACTGCCGCCACCAGGACTGAGCAACGTGGTTGCTGTTGCGGGCGGCAGCACGTTCTCGTTCGCTTTGAAAGAAGATGGAACGGTTTCGGCGTGGGGTTCCGGTGCCGGAACAAATATTCCCGTTGGCTTGAGCAACATCGTTGCGATTGCCGCAGGATCAACTTTTGGTTTGGGCGTCCGCGCAGATGGAAACGTCGTTTCCTGGGGGAGCAGCAATGGAACAAATGTGTCCGCCTCGGTGAGCAACATCGTGTTAGTATCAGGAAGTTCTGGCCACGGGATGGGATTGCGTGGTGAAGGAACGCTAGTTGAGTGGGGGACAAGCGGCAGCAAAACCGTTCCTGTCGGACTCACCCGGATTGCGGCGATTTCAGACGGCGTGAGTTTTGGTCTCGCTGCGCGGACAGACGGCACCGTTGTCGCGTGGGGCAGCCTTTCGTTACCTTCTTTTATTAATCCCAATCCTCCTGCCAGTGTGAGCAACGTGATTTCTGTTGCGGCCGGTCTTAATCATGCGCTCGCGTTGAAATCGGATGGCCGCGTCGTCGCTTGGGGCAGCGGAACAACGGTCACTAACGTCCCCGCCAATTTGACAAATGTGGTCGCAATCGCGGCCAATAGTTTTGAACAAACCACCGCATACTCGCTTGCGCTGCGCTCGAACGGACTTGTGGCTGGTTGGGGCGCAAATAATTTAGTCCTGACAAATATTCCTTCGGGCTTGTCAAACATCGTTGCGATTGCCGCTGGTGCGACCCATAGTCTCGCTCTCGTCTCGGACGGCACGCCGCTCATCATTCGCCAACCAGTCGGCGGCACGGCGTTTTCCAGCAATCAATTCATGTTGAGCGCCACCGTGAGCGGACAAACACCGTTGACTTACGCGTGGTCGTTCAATGGCACAAACATTCCCGGTGCAACGAATACCAGCTTTGTGATCTCCAACGCGCAGGCTGCCAACACTGGAATTTATCAGTTCACCTCGATCAACGCGCTCGGATCGGCTACCAGCGTTCCCGCTCCCGTCACAGTGTTGGACGGCGCGCCTGCCATTCTTTCCATTCCGACGAACCGCATAATTTATTTCGCGGCACCACTGCTGATCGAAAGCATTGTGACTGGCTCGCAGCCATTGCAATTCCAGTGGCTGTTAAATGGAACGAATATTCCCGGAGCGACGAACAATAATTTGTTTATTGCGGGTACGAATGTCAACGCGGGCAATTATACACTTCTGGTAAGCAACATGTTTGGCTCCGTCAACTCGAATGTTGCCGTAAAAATCCTTGGCCCGGTCGTGGCGTGGGGAAGCAGCAGTAGTCCAACGAATGTTCCCGCGAGTGCGTCCAACGCCATCGCCATTGCGGCGGGTTATTGGGTGAACGGTTCCGATATCGCTCTCAAGGCGGATGGCACAATCGTTTCGTGGAACTCCGCTGGCAATATCAATTTGCCTGCCGGATTGTCGAATGTGATGGAGATTGCGTCAGGATATTATCCCAGTAACGGTCTCGCGCTGAAGACCAATGGGACCGTGACGGGCTGGGGCAACGTCAACTCCACCTTCTTGAACACCTTGTCCAATGTGGTGAGCGTCGAAATGCACGACGGAGGCAGCACGTTTCTTCGTACGGACGGCTCGGTCTCGCGCCTGAACTTTAACGGCATCACCAATCAGCCCGGCCTGTCCAATGTCGTGTTGCTTGCGCCTTTCAATTACGGCTATCTGGCACTGCGCGCTGACGGAACCGTTTTCATGGACAGCCAGGGCTTCGGCCCTGTGCCCACAAGTAACAATGTGATGGCAATGGCTGCCGGTGGCTATCGAGCTGGTCAAGGATTGCTATTGCGCCGTGACGGTTCGCTGGTGACTTGGGGACAACCGACAAACGTGCCGCCTATCGGTCCAAATTGCCTCGGCGTGGCCGCATCTTCTTACGGCAAGTTTGCGATTCGATCAGACGGAACGATTGCGGCGTGGTCGGCGTCTAGCGCGGACGCTTCAACCAACCTTCCTGTGGGGTTGGCGAATGTCAGCGTAATTGACGCGGGCGAGCAACACGCCATTGCGCTCCTGACCGACCGCAATTTTCCGCCGGTGTATTTGTCCGATGCATTGAACACGCCCGCGCTGGTCGTCAGTTCCAAAGGCAGTTCGCAATGGTTCGGTCAAACCAACGTGAACCACGATGGTTTGCATGCAGCGCAGAGCGGGCCGGTCGGTAGCGGCACCGCTTCATCCATGCGGATGTGGGTTACTGGCCCCATCACAGTCAGTTTCTGGTGGAAAGTTTCATCCGAAACAAATCATGATTTTCTGACCTTCTCCGCAGGTGGCGTTATTCTGACAAATATTTCCGGCGAAACCGGCTGGAGACAATGCACTCTTGCCACGCCACCGGGAAACCAAATCCTCCAATGGACTTATTCCAAGGACGGCAACCTCAGCGCGGGTCAGGATTCCGCGTGGGTGGACCAACTCGTCATCACGCCGATTGCTCCTTCGATTCTCACGCAGCCCGTTGGCACAAATGTTCTCGGCGGAAATAATGTGGCGTTCAACGTCTCCGCTACCGGCACACCGCCGCTGAGTTATCGCTGGAGGAAAGACGCCGCCACCATTCCGGGAAACGTCACCGCTTCGCTCGCGCTGTTGAATGTCACGCGCAGCAACTCCGGCATTTACTCAGTTGTTGTAACAAACATCGCGGGCAGCACAACCAGCAGCAACGCCACCCTCAGAGTCCTCGTGCCGCAACTGCTTTCCCAGCCAATGTTACAGCCGGATGGAACGATTATGTTTAATTCGGTCGATGCTGATGGCGGGATACTTTCGCCTGCGGACCTCGTGAATCTCCAAGTGCAGGCGAGTTCAAATCTCGTCGATTGGGTGTCGCTGTCCGGCGCATTAACCCTGACGAACGGCGCACTTCAACTTCAGGACTCCAACTCCACAAATTTTCCGGCGCGTTACTACCGAATCGTCGAGCAATGAGAAACTCGCCAGCGAGAAGCGTTAAACTTTGCCGATCCACTTGCGATCTTCCCAAACGGCTTTGATGGAGGTGAGGTTGCGGCGGTCAAAAATATTCTTCGCAGCGGAAAGAACCTTGCCCTTTTTCAAATTGTTGTAGGCATCGCTTGCGCTGATCGCTACAAACTGAAGGACGCTCGGATCGCGGTAGCAATCAATCATGCACTTGGTGCAGCCGTCGCGGATAATTTTAGTCTGGTCGAATTCATAGATATTGCACATGGGCGTTTCCCATGCGTGGCAACGATAGAGATTCAAATTCCAATCCAGATAAAAATATTTGTGTCCACCCAGGCAGCCGAATTTTTCCGGCTCTTTGCGAAGATGGCGCTGCATTTCGCTGAGCGATTCGG
>JBDSYB010000148.1:0-12871 GCA_039925885.1 Verrucomicrobiota bacterium | reverse complement strand
GTGTGGGACAAAACTCCGTCGGGCGTTCCGGCGCGCGCGTGCATTCCCACGAGCAAAACCGCATCGCAACCTTGTTCGAGAAATTCGGTGTAGCGACCCCACGGATGATGGTTGACCCATTCGCAATCAACATCGAGCAATTCGGGTAGGAGCGAATTAAATTCCCAACCTTTTCCCGCGCCGTGACAATCCACCACGACAATTTCCGTCGCACCCGCTGCTTTTGCGCCGCGCACTGCGGCATTTATTTCCTCAGTGTAAAGTCGGCGGCATTCTTCGAAAAGCGGCGCGCCTCCTTCGACTTGCTCCCAGACGACAATGCCGCTGACGCCTTCCATGTCCGACATGATCAAAACTTTCATGGCGACGATGATGAAACGGTTTGGCGGCGGGTTTCAATCTTCGGCTGACGAAATAAAAAAGCCCCGCCGATTTTATTTGCCGGGTCGCTTATTTGGTCTTCGCCGGCAATCGGTGGGGCTTAAGTGAAATTTTAGTTTACGCGTAGGTTCGTTCGTTCCTGCCGTTTTGCCGACCTTTCATGGGTTTGCTGGCGGGCGCGCTCTGGACTGGCGCGGGTGCGGGAGCAGCCTTGACCGCTGGTTTTAACACCCCGGCTTCGTATTCTCGATGTGCCGTCAAATGCGCTTTGGCTTGCAGCCAGTATTCCATGTCGCGGCCATCGATGCGGCCTTCGGATTCCCAAAGATGATACGCGTAGCGGGCAATTTCTTCTTCGGACGGAGGTTGGAATTTTTTCTCTTCCTTCATAAAATCTTTCGAGGCCTTGGCATTATTTTCCACCAAATTTTTAAGCACAATCAGGCAGTGGATTTATTTCAGAAAGTGGAAACAAGTAAAGCGTGAATTGTGAGAAATTTTAATCGCAGAAAAAACTAGTGTCGTCGCAAAATTAAACGGTGATCAATGCGTTTCGTTTGTCCGTAATCCAAGGGCGGAAGCTGGGTCAAAGTGGGCGAAGTTGTCTCCTGCAAAATCGCTTTTGCTCCTTCCTGCAATTCATTCCAGCGCGACCAATCCAACTCCGGCGCGTGGGAAATTTGCCGCAACAGACTGCGCCATTCGATGATAATTCGATCAATATCCCCTGCGCCCAGTAAATCGGTGATCCAAACATGTTTGCTCAACGGATTTTTATGAACACCCGCGACAACTTGTTCCGCGCCCGAGCCGTATTTGGGAGGAATCCCATTTTCCAAATAACCGGGAATCGATTGCAGGCCATAAGCTTTATTGCAAACGACCGCGAGCCGACCTGCCCACCGATTTTCTTCACCGCAAAAGCGAAATCCCGCGTCGAGATTCGCCAGATCGTAAATCAATTCGTCGATGGAATATATTTCGTCTTCGACAGCGGCGGCGATAGCGAGTCCATCGCCTTGAGAAAAAAAGCTGACCACTTTTCCCCGCAACGTCGGCACACCGTCGGCATCCACCAAACCGAGCCGACGCCAGAGCAGTGCGACGCCGGTGGAAGCGGAAAGTTTCAGGCACACCGGGACGAGAGAACAAACCGCGCAATCGCGAGGGAGAACTTGTCGCTCATTGGGTCGCCAAAGCGCGAGACCGTGCGAATCGACCGGCACGCGCATTGTTAAATCGGCGAGGCTGACCAACGCGAGAATTTTATCAGGCTCTTGAAGAAAACGCGCCACCGGCGTGCGTTGCTGCGCGAGTTTCTGTTCCACGAGCGGCGCGATTTTTTCGTTCCATATTTCCAGGGTGGCCTGGCGTCCGTTCCAATTCGTCAAACGCCGAATCCATTTTGCGATGATCACTCGGTCATCGGTCAAGCGGTCCGCGACGGTCAGTGAGCGCCCGTAAATTTTTCCGTTTTGGTCTTCGGACAAAAGGACGAGATTGCCCATGCCTACTTTTTCCAATGCTTCGGGAACGGAGAGTGCCGGACGCAGTTTGGGCAAATCTGAAAAAGATTCCAAGTTTTTCAATGCTGCGTCATTTTCGTTTTCGTCAACGCCGGACAGGTGTTGCGCCTGTCTCCCAAGCGCGGCAGCGTCGGCAAATTTATCAACTTCGCCGACTTGGACAGACGGGATGCCTGCCCTACTTTCGGGAGGAATTCGATCCGGCATGAGGACTTCGCGTATTTTTTTATCCGTGAGCGCAGGATAAATTTCCCATTCGCCACGGCTGTTTTGCATTTCACGGACACGTTGGCGGACGTGCCGCGCGCGCTCGGCATCGGTGTGCAATCCGCACGGCACGATAGGATGTTTCAAAGATTCTTCGACACCCAGCACGATGGGTTTGGTAGTGAAAAGTCGCTCTTGAACCCGCACTGCTTCGTGGAATGGATCGCGACCCAGTTCCGCCGCCGCCGACATTAAACCGAGCAACGCGCTCCAATCCACCAAGCCGCCGCGCGACAAGTGGCCCGGCCGGGCGTCGAGCAAACGAATTTGATTGGCGGTTACTAAAACGTAGCCCGTTTCATCCAGCCCACGACGCCCCGCGCGACCGAACATTTGCAAAATTTCATCGGAACGCAGCGGGTGTTCCTGATAATCGCGTCGATACGAATCACCAGCGAGCGCCACGCTGCGGAGCGAAAAATTTATGCCAGCGGCGAGGCCCATGGTCGCGACCACGACGCGCAGTTGCCCCGCTTTGGCGAGCGGCTCGACGAGACCAGCGCGCGCTGCATAACTCAAACCGCTGTGGTGATAGGCGATGCGGCTCTTCAACATTTTCGCCAGATGATCGCCCACCAAAAGTTTTTGTTCGGAGTTTAGCGCAAGCGCATTAGGCGTGGGGAGAAATCGCGTCAGTTCAGCGGCGAGTGATTCCGCGCCACGTCGTTGCGGACAAAAAATTAAAATGGGACCCAAATCCTCAGCCAGCGCCTTGGCAACGAGACGCGGCCAGTAACCGCGAATTTCATTCGGCACATGAAAATTCAAATTGTTCGCGTAGATTTCGTCGAGCGGAACGGGCCGATGTTCGTTTCGAATTAAAACGGCTTTGCGCCCGAGCCGTTGCAACCACTGGACGAGATGATGCGGGTTGGCAACGCTGCCGCTCAAAAGCAGCAATTGTGTTTGAGGCGGGGCCAACGCGAGGGCCAATTCATAATTTAAACCGCGGTCCGCATCGCCGATCATTTGATATTCATCGACAACGAGCAACGCCGGGCCATCGCCGCGGATCAATCGATTTTTCTGGGTTTCAAGCGTCGCTACAATGACCGGTGCGTCGAGATTTTCTGAAAGGTCGCCCGTGGCGATGCCGACATTCCAACCTTGCGCGCGCCACTCGGCCAATTTGTCGTTGGCCAAAGCGCGAGTCGGGACGGTGTAAATCGCCTGTCCGCGATTTTTTCCTTTGTTGGACCAGAGTTCGAAAATTAAAGTTTTTCCCGCGCCGGTCGGTGCGTGAACGACCACATCCTGACCGTCGCGCAATGCGGTCACCGCTTGCTGCTGCCAAAGATCGGGAATGCGCACTTGGTTGAAGACGGGCAGGTTTTCCAATTGTTCGGCGATGGACGACACGGCGAAAAGATAATCGGGTTTTGTGAATGCGAAACCGGCGATTTCGCGGTGGAACGATAAACTGGATTTTCACGAGCGCCTCGTGATGCTACCACCAAATAAGCGGCGCGGAATTTTTTGTTGGGAGTTCCGCCTTCAGGCGGTTCGTTTGACAAACCTGCGCCCGAGCCGCCTGAAGGCGGAACTCCAAACGGGGGTGATGTCAAGCTGCGCCCGGTTTTAACCGCATCTTTGACTAAAGTTTGACTTGGTGGAGGGGCAAAACTAAATTGCGGTCGCATGTTGGCCGCTGAAACCAGATTGGTCGCCGTCCCTCTGGCAACCGTTTCGCCCCCAAAATCTTCCGCCGGTTGGAATGAAATTTTGGAGGCAGCCGACCCGTTTCTGAAAGCGGTCGCCAAACGGCTGGTGAGTCAAGCGCAGGAATTTGAACCGCAAGTGTCTGTCTATGCCGAATACGCTTTGAGCGGGAACGGCAAACAATTGCGACCGCTACTGGTTTCTTTGAGTGGCGCGACAATTGGAAAAGTCAGCGAAAGCCACGTCAGCGTTGCGGTGATTATCGAAATGGTTCATCTCGCCACTCTGGTCCATGACGATATTATCGACGAAGCGCAGGTTCGGCGAGGGCGTCCGACCTTGTCCGCAAAATGGGGCAACGAAGTTTCTGTGTTGCTGGGCGATTGTCTATTTGCCCACGCGCTCAAACTGGCGGCCAACTTTCCCACTCCGGAAATTTGTCGCGCGGTCGCCAGCGCCACCAACACCGTTTGTTCGGGAGAAATTTTGCAAACCCGGCAGCGCCGCGCCTTTCAACTTTCGCTGGACGAGTATTTCAAAATTATCACGATGAAAACCGCCGAACTTTTCGCGCTTTCCTGCGATCTGGGCGGACTTTCCAGCCACGCCACGCCTGCGGAACGCGATGCGCTTCGCCATTACGGTCTCGCCCTGGGGACGGCCTATCAACTTTACGACGATTGCCTCGACGTTTTTGGTTCGGAAGATGCCGCCGGGAAAACTCTCGGAACAGATTTGGCGAACGGCGATGTGACGTTGCCCTTGCTGATTGCTTTGGAGCGGGCCAGCGCTGCGGAACGATCCGCACTCGAATCCGATTTGAAAAAGTGGTCGCCTGAAAATTTCTCGCGCGTGATGGCTTTGCTTGAAAAATATGATGTGTTAGCCGAATCGATTCGGATAATTCACCAGCATTTGGCGGCGGCGCGTCAAACATTGCTCTTGCTGCCTGATTCCGAAGGACGCGATGGGTTGACCGGACTCTTAAATTATCTGGCGGAACAAAGTGATGCCTTGGGTGTTTAAGAAAAGCACCTCGATGAAAACCGAACTTTTAGAAACAATTCCATTGAGCGCTCCGGAGACGGACAAAAAATTGGAAAGTAAAATCCGCGCGGGCGAGGATTTGCTGCTGGTCAATCGCGCCAAAGAAGATGACTCCGCCGCGTATGATGATCTGATCCGCCGTTATCAGGAGCGAATTTACGCGACGGTTTATCACATGACCTCGAATCACGAGGACGCCAACGACATTACGCAGGAAACATTTATCAAGGCGTATCGCGCGTTGAAATCTTTCAAAGGCGACTCCAGTTTTTACACTTGGATTTACCGTATTGCCGTCAACCGCACGATCAACTTTCTCAAGACCCGAAAAAATCGCGTTCACATGAGTTTGAATGACGTGGATTTTAATGCGGAGAACGATCCCGATCTGGTCGCGTTAGTTTCTGACAAGACGCCGCGTCGCGATTTGAATCTCGCCGAATTGCAGGAAAAATTGAACGAAGCCATGCAAAAGCTGTCAGAAGATCACAGAATGGTTGTCACGCTGCACGATGTCCAGGGCTTGTCCCACGATGAGATTGCCAAAATTATTGGATGCAACGTGGGCACGGTGCGCTCGCGGTTGTTTTATGCGCGGCAGCAATTGCAGGGAACTTTGTCGGATTATTTAAAGTAATTATATGAATTCGGAGCAGGAAAATTTTGAGGCGTTGCGAAAATTGTTGGCGTTAAAAAAATACGAAAATCCCCCGCCCGGTTATTTTGCAAATCTCCCCGGGCAAATCTGGAAGAAAATCAAGCGCGAACCGGCGCCGTCGTTTTGGTCGCAATTTATTGGAAATTGGGGTCTGCACCCCGCTGTTGCCTATAGCTTTGGTTTGCTGGCTTGCGGCGTTTTATTTTTCGGCATTGTCGCCACGTTGAAAACCGAATCCACCCAGTCCATTCAGTCCGCTCAATCCATTCCTCGTGCGGTTCTCACGGAGACGGCACCGGTAATCCCCGCTAAATTAGCGACTCTTGACGGTGTGGGTATGACTCTCGCGCCTTATCGTTCGCCTCAATTTGCCAGCACCAATCCCGTGATGAGCAGCGACCCGCGTTCGTCGCTGTTCAGCGGTTTGAAGTTGCGCACCGAGCAGGTTGAATATTCTCCGGGCCGCTAGAGTTCCTTGTCGAACGCGAAGAACATTCCATCGCGTGGCAAGATCATTTTTCCTTTCTCAAAAGAAACTTCAAAAGTCTTGCCTGACAGCGTTACTTCGTAATTGGAACCTTTGGCTTTCCAGTTTCCCTCTCCCAACACAGTGGGTTGAGTTGCGGTGCCCTTCGGAGCGCCTTTCAAAATCGCCTTGTTATCGGTCATGGCAATAAACGTCGTTCCGCGCAACGCCGCGTATTGGTTTTGTTTCAAATTCTTCATTTGCAATGGTGTCAGTTTCGGGTTGGCGGCTTTTTCCTGGGCAATGCTGGCATCAATGTTCAAGGTCCAAAAACCAAGGATTTTTTCATCGTCATATTTTTCCGATTTTCCGGTCAACAAATACTGGTGCAAATCTTTTAGGTCAGGTCCCACCAAAGTCTTGATATCCGTGGCGATGGCGGCGTTGGTAATGATCGCCTGGATCTTGGGCTGCTTGATAAAATCTGCCAGCTTCCCTTGCGTCTGGAGCATTTGGTTGACCTCCACATCGTTGGCAATGTCCTGGAATTCTTTTCGTTCGGCCAATGATAGAAAAACCGGATAACGGGATAATCGGCTGACCAACAACCGATTATTTTTCAACAACCCAAGAACGTCTGCCGCCTCATAAAAGTTTTTCGGCGCTGGATCGTAAGCAGCCACCACCTTGTCCACTTTAGTCTCGTGCATTTGCGCGCGCGCGTTGTTGATGAAACGCACTCGAGGCGTCGCTTCCTCACCTGCCGCCACTTGCGTCGTCAGGTAGCCCGCCACATAAAAAGGGATTAGCACCAACACAAAATAAACCGCGCCATTCACCAGGCCGAGGCAGGCTCCCAAACGCCCGCTCAGCCGCTCCCATTTGAGCGCCACCTTATCGTCCGTTTTGTATTTGTGAAACATATTCACTTTGCGATGCACCGTCAGCCCGATCACCTTAAAAATAATCATCACCACAATGAAAACGATCACAGGAGGAACGATCTCGCTCCAAATCGGATGCTTCAGACCAAACACAGGTAAAAGGGGTTTAACAATCGGCGAGAGCGGAACCGCCAGCACCGCCGCCACGAGCAGACCCAATAACGAAATGGCCACGCGAATAACTCCCGCGTAATAACCCATCAACGAGAGCAAACCCAAAAGCACCAACGCGGTCAGCCAGATAATCATGGGGCAAAAAATAAAAGTTCAAGCGCCGAAAAGCAACGCGCAAAACTTTTGATCCGGCATCTCAAAAAAATCCTTCGTTCAGGAGCGAGGAAAAATAAAACTTTTTCAAATCGTTAAAACTTTACAGTGAAAATTGCTTTTAGTTTTGCCGCCACAGGCGAACCGCTTCTTTGTTTTGCCTTTTGCGAAAATTGCCGTTTTATTGGCGCGGTTAATGAGTGACTCGGCAGAAAAAAACACAACCAAATTGCAGCGTCGCGATTTTTTGACGCGTTCCAGTGCGATTATTATTGGAGCTATTGTGGGAATTATTCCTGCCGTCTCGGGGCTGCTGGTTTTTCTCGATCCATTGCGCCGAAAAAATAAAACGAGCGAAGGGACGATTCGCGTGACGTCGCTTCGGGCGTTGCCAGCGGACGGCAAACCCTACAAATTTCCGGTCATAGCCAATCGCACCGATGCGTGGAATAAATTTCCGGAAGTGCCAGTCGGCGCGGTTTATTTGCGGCGCACGGGGGATAAAGTTGAAGCGCTCAACGTGGTTTGCCCGCACGCTGGGTGTTTTGTCGATTTCGTTCCGTCCCGGGCCAGTTTTCTTTGCCCCTGCCACAACAGCACGTTCGCCCTCGATGGGAAAGTGAACGACAAGAAAAGCCCCAGCCCGCGTTCGCTCGATTCTTTGCCGGTGGAAATTCGCGGCGAAGAAGTTTTTGTCAGGTTCCAAAACTTCCGCTCCGGAGTTGCAGGGAAAATCCCTGCATGAAGTTTGGTAAAATGAAACGCACGACCTCACCCCGACCCTCTCCTCCGAGGAGAGGGAGAATAGTTTCCAGTCTCAATGTAATTTTACGCGGCGGGTCAGCGCGGCAGGTTTTGGAAAAACCCGAAACGCCCAATTTTTATTCCCTCTCCTCGGGGGAGAGGGTTAGGGTGAGGGCGAGCAACCTTCAAACATGAAATCGCTTTTCGATTGGCTCGACCAACGCACCGGTTATCGACATCTCACGCGAGAAGCGCTCTTTGAAAATATCCCGGGCGGCTCGCGCTGGCGATACGTCTGGGGCAGCACGCTAAGTTTCACACTCACCATCCAGATCATCACCGGCATTTTTCTTTGGATGGCTTATAGCCCAAGTTCACAGACGGCGTGGGAAAGCGTTTATTACATTCAAAATCAAATGTGGGGCGGATGGTTTTTGCGCGGGTTGCATCATTTCACCGCGCAAGCCATGAACATTTTGCTCGTGCTTCATTTGATGCAAGTCGTCATCGACGGTGCCTACAAAGCCCCGCGCGAAATAAATTTCTGGTTCGGAATCATTTTGCTGCTGTTGGTTTTGGGACTATCGCTCACCGGCTATCTTTTGCCGTGGGATCAAAAAGGTTTTTGGGCTACGAAAGTGGCGACCAACATTGCCGGCATCACGCCGGTCATCGGGCCAGGTTTGCAACGCGTCATCATTGGGGGCGCGGATTACGGGCATCACACTCTCACCAGATTTTTCGCGTTGCACGCCGGAGTTTTGCCGGGCGCAATTATCCTTTTGCTCGTCGCGCACATTTATCTTTTCCGCCGACACGGCATCACACCGAAACAACCTCTCAAAAACGTCGATGCCGCCTTTTGGCCGGATCAGGTTTTGAAGGACGCTGTCGCCTGTCTCGCCGTTCTTGCCGCCGTTTTATTTTTAATCGTGCGAAATCATGGAGCCGACCTGGGCGCGCCAGCCGATCCATCCGAGCCTTATTCCGCCGCACGGCCCGAATGGTATTTTCTTTTTCTCTTTCAGTTCCTGAAATATTTTCCCGGCGGAACGGAATTGCTCGGCGCGATTATCATCCCAACTCTCCTCATCGGAATTATTTTTCTCATGCCGTTTTTTGGGAAGTGGAAACTTGGCCACCGCTTCAATCTCGGTCTGCTCTGGAGTTTGCTCGCTGGCGCCGCGCTGCTCACGTATCTCGCGATGGCGGAAGACCGGCGCAACCACGACTACGTTCTTTCCGTCAAAGAGGCCGATCAAAATGCCGAGCGCGTTAAGCATCTCGCCGAATCTCCCTCTGGAATTCCCGCCACGGGCGCAGTCACGCTTCTGCGTGCTGACCCTTTCACACAAGGCCCAAAATTATTTTCCAAACAATGCGCCAGTTGCCATCGCTTCGAAGGCCACGACGGAACCGGATTTGTTTCGACCAACGTTCCCGAAGCGGCCGATTTGAAAAACTTTGCCAGCCGCGAATGGATTTCGGGATTGCTTGATCCGGAAAAAATCAGCAGCCCGCATTACTTTGGCGGAACAAAATTCAAGGACGGAAAAATGGCGAAGTTCGTCAAAAAAGATGTCGCCGGTTTTTCTCCTGAACAAAAAGAGCAGTTGAAAAAAGTGATCGCTGCTTTGTCCGCCGAAGCGACTTTGAAATCGCAACGTGAAATGGATCAACGCGACGACGCGCTCATTAAAGAAGGCCGCGTGTTGATGGCCAGCAACACCATGCGCTGCACCGAATGTCATCAGTTCCAGAAAAAAGACGAGGAAGCCACTGCGCCTGATTTGACGGGTTACGGCTCGCGGGAATGGTTGACCGGAATCATTTCAAATCCCGCGCACGATAGATTTTACGGAAAGAAAAACGATCGCATGCCCGCATTCGCCAACGACAAAATTTTGGACGCGCATTCCATCGAACTTCTCGTCAACTGGTTGCGGGGCGAATGGTTTGAGCCAAGCTCTGTCGTTCGAGAATAATGGTTTGGAGGATAGCGATTTTATTTTTTATCGACCGGTCGAGGCGGTTCGACTTTGTGATGTTTTTTTCGCAGTTTCAAATTCAACATTTCCACGACGACGGCGAAGGCCATCGCGAAGTAAATGTATCCTTTGGGAATATGATGATGAAATCCTTCCGCTACGAGCATGGCGCCGATCAAAATCAGAAAACTGAGCGCGAGCATTTTAATGGTGGGATGGCGATCCACGAAATCGCTGATCTGATTTACAAAAATCAGCATGACAATCATCGCCAAAATCACGGCGGCGATCATGACGCCAAGATGTTGGGCCATTCCGACGGCCGTGATCACCGAGTCGAGCGAAAAAACGATGTCGAGCAACATGATTTGCACGATGACTTTCGCAAAGGTCGGCGCAATGGGATTCGTGGCTTCACCTTCCTCGCCTTCGAGTTTTTCATGAATTTCGCGCGTGCTTTTCCCAAGAAGGAAAAGTCCGCCTAAAACCAGAATTATATCTTTGCCAGAAACGTCCAAGGCAAAGGCGTAGCGCGAGCCTTGTAGAAATTCCGCAGACCAAAATGGTTTGACGAGTTTTACCACCCAGGCCAAGGCGCACAGCAAAAGAATTCTCGTGATAAGCGCCAGACCCAAGCCGAGCCTGCGTCCTTTTTTTTGCTGCTCAACGGGAAGTTTCCCGCTGAGGATGGAAATGAAGATGATGTTGTCGATGCCGAGAACAATTTCCAGGAACGTGAGCGTGACTAAACTAATCCAGATTTGCGGGTCAGAAATCCAATCCATGGCGTGAGTGTAGAAAAGCTTCGGGTTCTGTCAAAGAGTAGAAGTGGACTGAAGTAAATTGGCGTTGGGGAATTTTACTGCAACTTGTAACAAGTAAGTTCGGTGGCATCGCGCACGTAGATTTTTCCGTTGGCGTAAGCAGGGAAATTCCAGTTCTTACCGCAAACCTGGGCGCGCCCCATCTCTACATATTTTTCCGGATTGGCCGCAGCCAGGACCAATTGGCCGTCGTCGGTCAGAACAAGGAGTTTTTCTGCCGCAGCGATGACTGAGGAATTTTGTTTGCCGAAACCCGCTTGCTCCCATTTCAAGGCTCCCGTCCGGGCATCCACGCAAACAAAATTTTTGTCGGGTCCCTGACCGTAAAGAAAGTCCCCAACGAGAACAGGCGTGGAGAGATTTATTTTCAAACTTTTATTCGCCCAAAGTTGTTCCGCCTTGAAGTCCTCGCCTACGCGCGAAATTTTTTGGCAAACCAAACCGATGGTGTGGGAATTGACGATGACGTTGTCGCCGAAAATAACGGGCGTGGCCGCGTGGCGTTTGGCATCCGTTTTGAGCGGAACGCGCCAAAGTGGTTTGCCGCTCTGCCGATCTACTGCCATCAAGGCGTCGGCGGTAAAAGCGATGACCTGCGTCACCAGCCCAAGTGTCGCAACCTGCAGGGAAGAATAGGCGGCTTCGTCGTTTCCGGATTTCCACAAAATTTTTCCGGTGAGTTTGTCAAAACAAACAAGCGTCGCCCCGTTGGTGCTACCGACGGGAACGATTAAGGCGTTTCCATCGATTATGCCGGAGCCATTGTTTCCACGTCGGGACGCTGTTCCTTCTTTGCCTTTGCGCCCCAAAAATTTAACGCCGAAATCTTTTTCAAAACTTGTGCCCCAGAGGATTTTTCCATCGACGGAATTCAGGCAGCGAAATTCGCCACTGCTGGATTGGGCATAAACACGATTGCCATCAACAAATGGCGTGCTGCGGGGGCCAGCGCCCCATTCGTCCTCGTAACGACTGGCAATTGGCGTCTGCCAGTTCTCTTTTCCGGTGGCCGCGTCAACTTGATGGAGAATTTCTTTTTCGCCATTTTCATCGAAGTAAAAAACTTTGTTGTCGGATTCGACCGGTGAAGAAAATCCGCCGCCGATGCTGATTTTCCAAAGCGGTTTGAGATCGGGCGGAAGTTTATCGGGAAATTTTTCGCCGTCGGCAGCGTGATTATTTCGAGTGGGGCCGAGCCATTGGGGCCAGTCGCGCGCTGATGACGGCCAGACGGCGCTGGATAAAAAGAAAAAAAATAACGCGCGGCAGATCATGAGGAAGCTCCGTTATCACCACGTTCCATCGGCGATGGCTGCGACCACGTTTCGAGCGAGATCGTAGGCGACGAGCGGCACAGCCTGACGTTCGGCGCTGGTGAGGTCGCGCCCCACGCGCACGATAGTCCGGCCGCGCACGATTTGGTGGGCGTTGGTTGCTCCTGAGATGCGATCGACGGCGGTGATGCGCGCGGAAACTGTGAGTTGATAATCGCGCACCGTCAGCACATCCCCCGGTTGATAGGAAAGAGCGCTGCGGTCGTATTGCAGAATTACTCCGTTGATGATGATATCACCGTCGTTGTGCGTCGCGAGTTTGTAGGTTCCATCCTGTTGCACGCGTTTGCGAACTTCCAACGTGATTGATTCGCTCAGTCGCGGTTCAAAAGTCTCGTTGATAAAAGGATTGACCTGAACCGATTTTTCGCCGGCGCTTAAACCGTTTGTCGGCCCGAGTTGATAGCCCGCGCAACCCGCTAAAAGCACCAATGGTAAAATGAAAAAATGAAGACGCATTATTTCTGCCCGACTCGTTTTTTGAGAGAATCAATTCGTTGGCGGGCGGTCACGGCGATCGGAGACTCAGGATCTTTGAGCAACACTTCGTTGTAATAAATAAGCGCCCCGTCCCACTTTTTGTTTTTCTCGTAAAATTTTGCCGTCTTGAAACTGCCGCGCGCTTGCTCCGCTTTCAATGAACCGATGATTTTTTTCGCCTGAGTCTGGCGCGGGTCCTCAGGATAAAGCGTCATAAAATCTGTGAACGTCGCGATGGCCTGGCCCGCCACACTTTGGTCGTACTCCGCAGTTTTCGCTTCTTTGT
>JBDSYB010000147.1:0-27225 GCA_039925885.1 Verrucomicrobiota bacterium | reverse complement strand
TTTTGGAAAACACTTTCAAAATTGCATGGATCTTTCCTATGACGCCAACCTTTGGCTTGGTGCTGTAGTTATTTTGGGCGGTTGTGGTGATGACACGTTCACCGACTTTCGTTGTTGGCTAATTGCTCAAGGGCGCAATGCTTTCAAGTCGGCTGTTGAAGACCCTGATTCGATGGCGGGCTTTGATAACTTCGATGGGGACGAACACAACCATCCGACTTTGTTTCATCTGAATTACGTTTCCAAAGAAGCGTTTTGCAAGCGGGTTGGCGGTGACGCAAATGACTTTGGCGCATGCCAACGTTTTGAGAAATTTTTTCCTGTTCGTAAACATCCAGACCTGAAAAACCGTGAGTTGATAAATACAAGCGATGCGGACGCGAAGGCTTTGTTTCCAAAACTCGCGGCGAGATTTCCTAATGGAATTCGACTTGAAAGAATTAGAACGCAAAATTCATGACCACCAAAGCCAACGCCACCATCAAAATTGAAAAGTGGGACGAGCAGACGTTTCACGAAGCGACCGGAGCAGGGAAGCTTACGCGTGTCAGCGTGACCAAATCCTACGCGGGTGATCTGCAAGGCACCGGAACTTTGGAATACTTGATGGCGTATGGCGATGGTCTGGTGACGTTTGTCGGACTCGAGCGCGTCGTTGGCCATCTCGGTGGACGCAGCGGAAGTTTTGTTCTTCAGATCAACGGAAGCTACGTCGGCGGTGAGCCGAACGAATCTTTTTCCGTCCTGCCCGATTCCGCCACCGGCGAGTTGATCGGATTGCGCGGGTGCGGAGGATTCAAGCCCGGCCCGCAAGAAAGTTACGCGATGAATTTTGAATATGAGTTTGCCACGAAGTAATTTCGCCGTCCATCGGAGCGCAGGCGTCCCGCCTGCGAGTTTCTGCGGGAATCCAATGCGCGCGAACTTAAAACCGGATTTGACTTCAAGCACCCACTCGCAGACAAGATGTCTGCGCTCCGATTTCGCTGCAAACTTATGATAATTCCCGGAGCTACGAACAATCACCGCATCTGGTTACGTGTGGGAACTTTGCTCGACGGTGTTAGCACTCAACCACTCTGCGATGCGCACGTTGTCTATGATGCGAAACAAATTCTTTTCGTCGGCGACGGGAAAAATTCACCATCGCCTGAGTTATTAAATCCAAATCAGCGCGAACCGGATTTGCATTTGCCGGAGTTTACTTTGTTGCCGGGACTCATCGAAGCGCACGCCCATTTGTTTCTCGAAGGCGGCGAATTGAATCTGGATAAACGCGCCGCCTACATAAAACAAACTCCCGCAGAATTATTGGAAGCGGCGAAAAAACGTATGGAAAAAATCGTGCGGCTCGGAGTCATCGCCGTGCGCGATGCGGGCGACAAGGACGGCGTCGGGTTGGCGATCAGCAGACTTTACTCAAATACAAGGCAGAGTCAGGATTTTCTCCCTCTCCCCGCGAGGCACGAGTGGGGAGAGGGCCGGGGTGAGGGGTTACCTCAAAACGCCTCCTCTCCCCAACCCTCTCCTCCATCCGATGGAAGAGAGGGAGAAAAAATTACCCGCCAGCTGATGCCGTATCTCGACAGCCCCGGCGCGGCGATTCATCACAAAGGTCGCTACGGAAGTTTCATGGGCGAACCGATTGAAAATTACCCGTCGCCACATGCGTGTGTGGAAGGACGTGTTAACGCCGGAGCAGATCGCATTAAATTAATTCCCACCGGAATAATAAATTTTAAACAAGGCGCGGTCACGACTGAGCCGCAAATGTCCACACAGGAAATTTCCGAACTCGTTGCCGCCGCAAAATCTTTCGGCAAACAAACTTTCGCGCACGCATCGGGCGACAAGGGAATTGAAAACGTCATTGAAGGCGGCGCGGATTCTGTCGAGCACGGATTTTTTATTCGCGAAGATCAACTCGCCCGAATGCGCGACAAACAAATCGCATGGGTTCCCACTTTCGCGCCCGTTCAAGAACAAGTGGATCACGCTGACATCATGGGTTGGGACGCAACAATCGTTTCAAATCTCCAACGCATTCTCGATCAACACGCCGCGAGCCTTGTGAAAGCGCATGAAATGGGCGTGCAAATTATTGCGGGCAGTGACGCTGGTTCAGTCGGCGTCGCGCACGCAACTGGTTTTCTTCGCGAACTAGAATTAATGGAACGCGCCGGGTTGCCAACGCTCGCCGTGATTAATTCAGCAACGGGCAACAGCGCGAATCGTCTCGGCTACAAAGAAAACTTCGGGCGCATCAAGCCCGGCGATTTGAGCCGGTTTATCCTGACGCGCCATTCGCCGCTCGAAGGCGTGGCCAATCTTCGAAAACCAAAGCACGTTATTTTTGATGGAATTGATTATGAGTCGGGAGACAACCCGGAAGTCAGCGGATTATAATTTGAATTATGGAAAATATTTTTCGCACTTTTGTTTTCTGCGCGATTCTTTCACAACCAAATTTCTGCGAAGCCGCCGCGCCTAAACTTTCGGTTCGTTTAATAAATAATCAGGAGTATCCCATTCGGCTTCCCATAACGATTCGTGACGTTCGTTTGCCAGCCGCAGGTTCGATGGATGCTCAACCTGTTCAACAAGATGGTTCAAATATTGTTTTCATCGCCGATGTTTCAGCGAAAGGCGAAAAGGAAATTTTATTCAGCGCTGCGGAATCCACGTCGCGCAAAATACTTTCAGTGGCTACGGTCGCGAATGGAATCGCTTTTTCGCTGGAGGGAAAAAACGCCGGGCAACTGACCTGGGATGTCGTTGTCGAGCCAGCGAAAAAAAGAAATGCGGAAAGCGAAATCGTCAGCACAAAAAGGGATTACGCCAAAGTGTTTCAAGCCGTTCCCTTTTCGTTTGAGAAAAAAAGATCCGGCGTAGTTTTTGATACGTGGTCCGCAACGAATACAAAATCGGGACTCTCACTTTCCATCGAACTTAAAATTCATCACGAAGGTTTTGTTGATGTGGCCGCTCGCATCACCAACGGAACTGCACCAACGTCGAATGTCTCCGCGGCGCTCGTCACTCGCTGGGAACATCCGCCGCTGGAGAACAGAACGTTGTGCTACGACAATCGCCGCAGTGAATTTGGCGCGAGTGCCATGACCGACTTTCACGAAAAAGAAGGACGCTTCTGGCACATCCAACACGGTGTGGATTGGGTTCGCTCGCAAATTAAAAATGGCCCTTCGGTGGTGTGGTTGAATCCGTTTGATCCGGTTCTCACAGTGCGCGCTGAAGCCACCGAAAAAAGCCCGGTGCGTTACATGGTCGGCAGCGAAGCGCAATTTGGCCGTGAAGCGCAAAGCATTCCGGGATCATTATTTTCAATTACGGAATTTGCTCGGCCAAATATCAAATCGTATCGCGATCGTGTTCGCGAAAATGTGCTTCCGCCCAAAGGTGAAAGTTTTGAAATCACCACGCGCATTACATTTCAAAAATCAAAAATCACCGACGACGCCGCCGATAGAATTTTCCTCGGGACAACTTCGTATCGAGAACAACGTTCAAGCAATGGGAAAACTGAACTCGTTTTCGGCGTGAAATCAGTGCGCTTCGGCACGAGCTATTTTCCTTATTCGACCTTCGGCGAAAATTTTGACACCTATAAATTGCCGGGAATGGATCGTGAAGGTTTTTGGCCGCTGGCTGCCGACACCGTCGAAAAATGGCCGCTTTTTGCGGACGAGATTCGGCGCGACTTGCGCTTGGCGAAATGGATGGGTTTCAAACTCATTCGCCTCCATCACTTTGAATTGCTCGCACCCGTTGATAAAAAAGTTCGCCAGGAATATCTCGATTTTTTATTTGGCGAAATGCGACATCTCGGGCTTTTAGCGTTGCTCGATATTTATGCGTCGCCTCAACAACTGGAAGAGTTGCTCCAGCGCTACGGCGATGTCATCGAGGGAATCGAAATTGAAAATGAAGTTTTGATTTGGAGTATACCAACCGAGCGCATTGCCGAATGGAAACAAATTTATGAGACGGTAAAAAAAGTCGCGCCGCACGTAAAAGTGAATTGGACAGCGCAAAACAACACCGGGATTTTCGACCGGCTCGCGCAAGTCGGTGTCGGGTTCGACCGCATGGGACTTCATTCCTATGTGGATACGCTCGACGCTTTGCCGAGCGCACGCGGTTGGGCGTTGGCCGCCGGTGATTATGGGACGCGCATTGGCAAACCGCCCACCGTCACCGAGTGGAATTATCGCGGCCTCACGCGGATGAGTCCTGAAAATCGCGCGAAAATTTATCCGCAAATATTTGAAGGAGCGTTGGCAACGCGTTCCATTTCCGATTTTTATCAATTTCAATTTCAGGAAACGCTCGCGCCGAATCCGGTGATTGGCCGCGGCAATCTTCTTCGGCATTACGAAATTTTTAATTTGAGCCGTCATCCGAAAATTGAGGCGTTTGAATTTGAGAAAATCATTCAGCGCTACAGTGCTGAAGATGATCCGACAAAAATTCTTTCGATTGATTACAGCGAAACCGAGTTGGACAAAAACGGAAATGGCACTGCGAAAGTGATCATCACGAATCAGTCGAAGCGCTCGCTGGAACTGGAAAAGGTGATTGAAGCGCCGAAGGAGTTGAAAATGGAAATGGTGGGCGGCGAAAAAATTTCTCTCGCTGCGGGGGAAATCAAAACCATTTCGCTCAAGCTTGAGACGCCTAACGCAAAGCCCGGTTTTTATCATGGCTTCATTCGCTTCGAGGGCGAAAATAATTTTCTGCGCTATGCGGCCGTTGAAGCGCGACTGCCGGGAATCCCACAGCTTCAATTCAAGGACTTGGACGAAGTGCAATACTCGCGCGAGATCGCGGAAGGCTCCGTTAATTTTCTGACGAATATTGCCGCAGTGGTTTACGGACAGGACGCTCCGGTAACAGAGGTGGAAACCGCCATCGCCATCGCGCAGACTTTGGAAAGCGCCACCGGAAGATTGGTTCCGTATTTTCAACTCCACGATTTGCCAGCGGAGGCGCGAGCTTCGGGGAATTTGATTTTAGTCGGCACTGCGAAAACTCATGCGCTGATTAAAGAGGTTGAAGCGAAACTTGCTGCGGGAAAAGCCAGCGTGACTCGTGTTGAATGCTCGCCCTCACCCCTGCCCTCTCCCTCAGGAGAGGGAGAAAGCATTGCCGCCACCAAAGAAAATAATACTGCGTGGCTTGTCATCAGCGGCCCGGATTCCGACTCCGCAAAAAACGCTGGAATGGATTTTATTTTGCGCTACTGGAAAACCGCGAAAGATTCCGCCGCAGGCAAAGTGGGCTTGGTTCAGAAAAAATTGCCGCGCGGAATCGATCCGGCAAAATTACCGTGAGTTTACGGGAGTCCAACCTCACATCCACGCGAGCTTGCGGCGATTCCAGAGGTACATCAGACCCAGGATTCGCATTTCAACGATAAGGAAATAGAGAAGGATGGCGGAGGAAATCAAGTAGCGAACAAAAAACCATGGGAGAATTCGAGCCAGCGCCACCTCTGCGAGCCATTTCAATCCGATGATCAGCGCCAGCAAAAGACATGCGACCAAATATTGTCCCGGCACTTTGCAAATCGAGCCGAGAATAAAAACAGGATTGAGCGACGACAGACAATCGGACATCGCCACTGCAGTCAGCGCCATTGGCAAATAAAGAAACCCGATGACAATGAGGGGCGTTTGTAACTTCTCGGCCAGATCCGATCCGTTATATGCGAAATACCAGCAGATGATCGCCGGGCCAAAACAGCAGGCGAACAATCCCCAAAGCAGGCGAAATGGTTGGATCATGTCCTGCCAAATTTCGGTGAAGTCCGGCCAACCCGGCATCTTTTCCTCACCCAAACTTGTGCTCGTAATAATCTGTTGCAGGAAAGCGAAAAGATAACCAGCGGCCAAAACGCCGAACACCAACGCAAAAGCGGCGGTGGCTGGTGTGCCCATCCCGACCCCTGCCACGGCAATATCGATAATGAAAAAGAGAAATGATCCGCCCAATAAAAGCACCCAGCCACCTTGTTGAATCGGATAACAAAACGCATTGCTCAAAAGCGCAAACGCCCGTTGATCATCGGTTTGATGCGCAGCCGGATCGAGGTTGACGAGCGAACATTCTTCATGGCAAACGCGGCAAAACTTTTTCACGACTGCGCCGACGATTCGTGTGGTGATGCAGAGGTCGCAAAATGTTTTTTCGCATTTTCGACATTCGGCTGACGCGATGATGCGAGGGTGTTTCGCGCAAACCGATGGAGAGCGCGGCACACTGACGCTGCCCGTTTCGAGAACCAGTTCCACAGCACCCAGTTGAAAACATTGACCCGTGCGCAAGACGGCTTCATGGATCTGTTTACCGTTGAGATAAGTTCCATTGGTAGAACCGAGGTCGTGAATTCGGATGGAGTCGTTTTCGAAAATAATTTCGCAATGCGTGGATGAAACGGAGGGGTGTTCGATTTGAAAATCGTTACTTGAGGCGCGCCCAAAGCGGTTTGTTCCCGGACGCAAATTGACTTCCTGAGAAGGCAATCCCGCCGTTTTGATGCGCACTTTTAACATAATCCGAAAACGCTTCCTGCAGTATTCGTGTCAGCGGCGACCTCGCCAAATCTCGTCCGTCCAAGGAAGAAACCTCTCGAACCTCGACCGCCACCGACGTTATGAAAACCCCGTCTGTCTGCAACAACAATTGCTGACCGATGTTTTTTTCCGATATGGGGAGTCCGTGTTTTTGACAAAGCGCCTGCACCATTGCACGCGTCACGCCCGGGAGCGCACCGCTCTGCACTGGCGGTGTGCAAACAGTCCCCTGCTCTATCCAAAACAGATTCGCGCTCGTGGTTTCTGCGACGTATCCATCGCTGTTGAGAAGAACCGCGTCGTCAGCGCCTTGCTCGTCGGCCTCCATGCGCGCGATGACGTGGGAAATTTTGCTGCAGGATTTAAAACTCGCCAAGGGGTCGTTCGTCAGAATGCGCACGCTACTCGTAATAATTTTGGCCGGGGACGAATATCTTTTGCTCGGGTGCAAGCTCATTACCAGCGTAGGCGAGTTCGCGCCCTTGGTTGAATAACCGCGCAGACCGACTCCACGTGAAAGCTGGATGCGCAAAATATTTTCACGAGCCTGATTTTCCTGCAGCAGTTGTTCGGCAAACGAGGCCATGGCTTCTGACGAAAAAGGCATTTTAATTGTTAGAAAATCCGCTCCGGCTTGCAGACGATGGAAATGTTGTTTCCAAAGAAATGTTTTGCCGTTGTAAACTGGGATGGCTTCGAACAACCCATCGCCTAAACAAAAGCTTCGGTCGAAAACAGAGACGGTCGCCTGCTCTTCTGGAATAAATTTGCCGTTTAAAAATACGAGCACCGGAGATTCTTAACGCAAAGACGGCAAGACGCGGAGAAGAATTTCGACTCGCAGCCGTGAACGTCAGTCCGCGCTTTTTAGGGAATACCAACAGCTCCGGCTCGCGGCGTCGGCCACTTCCGATGAAAATTGATTGGCACCTTTCCGCGGCGGCGGACATTTATAGATAGATGCACGACACGCCGGACATGGATTTACTGCGGAAATTCGCCGAGGGAAATTCCGAAGAGGCTTTCGAGACGCTCGTCTCCCGCCATGTGAACATGGTTTATTTCGCTGCGTTGCGGAAAACGGTAAACCCGCACGCCGCCGAGGAAATTTCGCAAGCCGTTTTTATTATTCTCGCGAAAAAAGCGGGCAGCTTGCGCAGCGGAATGATTCTCTCCGGTTGGTTGTATCAAACAGCGCGACTCACGGCGGGAAATTTTCTGCGCAACGAAATCCGCCGCGCCCATCGCGAACAGGAGGCTTACATGCAATCTCTCGACCAAGATACCGGCGCCGAAACGTGGCAGCAAATCGCACCGCATCTCGACGACGCGCTCGGGCAACTCGGCGATAAAGATCGCAACGCCATCGTTCTCCGATTTTTTGAAGGAAAAAGTTTTCAGGAGGTTGGTGCAGCCTTTGGCGCGAGCGAAAACGCCGCCAAGAAACGCGTTGCATACGCTCTGGAAAAATTGCGCAACTATTTTTCCAAACGCGGCGTGGTTTCCACGACGGCAATTATCGCGGGAGTTGTTTCAGCGAATTCCGTTCAAGCCGCGCCGGTTGGTCTGGCGGTCGCGGTCGTGGCGACAACAGCAAAAGGATCGGCAGTCAGCGGTTCAACATTAACCCTCGTAAAAGGAGCATTGAAAATTATGGCATGGGCAAAAGTGAAGTCGGCAATTGTAATTGGTGTGAGCGTTTTAATCGCGACGGGCGCGACGACGGCAATCGTAGAGAAAATTAAGACATCAGAGGTTTCCGAAAGTCTTACTCTGAAAGTAAATCCCGAAATATTTATACGAAACATCATGGCGCGAGCGGAAGAAACCATGAACACAATTTCCGATGGCCACTCAGAAATTTTGCTGGATGTGTTAAAAATGGAAGGCTTTGATTTTGGCAGACCGAGCGCGCCGACCGGAATTGCGTTCAATATAAAAACTGGCGAGATCACTACGCACAACACATCGGAATCCTTAAGGATTTTCCGAAGAATTGTCGAAGATTTGAATCGCGAGGATGGAGAACGCGCCCTTCCTTCAATCAATGCGCCAGCAAAACCATCGATTCTCATTACGGCGCAATTCTACAAAATGAGCAGCGCCGATTTTGAGAAACTTGGCCTTGGTAAGCCAACGCGGCCTGGCAAAAAAGCTGATCCGAGATTCGGGACATCAAGCGAATCCCCTTTATGGATGTTATCCCAAGATACTTTTAAAGTGATTCAAGCAGGTTTCAAATCCAGAGCGATCAAACCTTTTAGCTCACCGCGTATTCAAACTGCCAATGGGATTGCGGCCAGTTTGTACACTGGAGCCGCGGATGATAATATAACTTTCAAATGCCTTCCTCTCGCATCGATTGATAAGAAAACCATCGAAATGAAAGTCCAGGCAAGCACCACTGGTAAATTCAACCGCAATCCTGAAGGCGACTGGACGGCCTTTGCGAACAGAACCAATTGCGCTGTGTTTGCGCGAGCACCGGTTGAAATAGGTGGCGGTTTAGTATTCCGCGCAGAGAACCCTCAAGGCTTGCCCGCAAATAATTTGGTAATATTGATTGAGGTGCGGAAACCTTGAACCGATCCGGGTGATCTGAGTGTGCAGAGTTGGTGCAACGGCACATCTTTCTCCTCCAAATCTTGAAGTGAAAACTATCGCGTTTCTAGGATCACAATGTCGTCCTGATCCAGTGGTAAAGAAAAACGTTGCAGGTGTTTGTATCCATCTTCCTGCCATGGTGACGGCGCGGGGATGGTTTCAAATTTAATTGAACCTTGCGCTAAAGATTTTATGGAAGCCACGGCGGTGCGTGTGGGAATTTCGACTTTCAGCGTCTTGATCGGTTGATAAGTAAAGTTCGCGAGAATCAAGGCGCTTCCCGTCGGCGCTTCATAGATTCCGGCTTCGACGACAGGTTCGGAAAGTTTCACTAAAGGTGCAGCCTTGGCTTCAGCGGCAAAATGGGTCAAGGCCCAACGTTCTTCGGTCGGCCATTTTTCGGCCAGGGCGGTGCGGACAAATTTCGCGTCTTTGATGTAACTAATGCCGGGCGTCGTGGCGAAATAGATGACGCGTCCTTTGCCAAAATAATTTTCCAGAAGCGCGGGAGAACCATTGCTCGCGAAGGTCGCTTTCACTTTGCTTCCGCGCGGTTGCAAAACCGTTTTCAATCCGATGACGCCAAATTCTTTTTCCGCTGATTCTTTTCCGGCAAATTTCACGCGGTCGCGGTGCGGAATATCGTTGAGGGCGGCTCGCATTCTGTAATCGCCCTTTTGGATGTCAGCGGTGATTTCCGGCGCTATGCCAAAAACTTTTGCGAGTTCCGCAGTCGGCTCGCCGAATTCGTTTCGACTTCCCGCCGCGCAGGTGGCGACGAGTGTTCCGCCATCCTTGACCCAACGGCTGATTGATTTCGCCGCATCGGTGCGAATGCAAGGATCGGCGGTGTAAAGAATTCGATAATCCGCGAGACGTCCTGCGGCGACATCTTCCTCGGTGACGAGATCAACCAGATATTGCTCGTGAACTAATGCGAGATAAATTCCGCGTCGCTCCAGCATCTGCGAGTATCCGTAAGTCTGCCAGAGGTCCGACGAAATGCTGTAGAGCAAGGCGACGCGCGTTGGCCGTGGTTTGCCGGGCGCGATAATTTTTTCGCCAAACTCCAACACGTGCGAAAGTTGCGCCATGCCGGGATAGCTTCCCGGTTGATCCGACCAATAATTTTCCGTGCTGGTGGAGGTCGGGCCATAAGTCCAATAAAAAAAATTCTTTGAACCTTGAGCGAGAGCGCTGGCGGCTTTGAGACGAAGGTTGTGTTCATCGCTCGGCGTGATCCAGGTCATGATCGGCATTTCGCCACGGCTGGCGCTGCGAAATATCGCCGCCTGAAATCCCATCAATTGAAAACCTTCCCAGGTAAAGTCCGGGCCATACATGAATTGAAGGCCGAGCCAATCTTCGATGCCGATCAAATCCACCGCGCGCCGCTTTCCGATGTCGAACCAATCCGCTGCCAGCCACCAACCGCCCCACGCGGCGTTTTGTTGATCCATGCCCATGCCGAGACCCGTGCCGCTAAAATATGGATGATCCGCCACGAGCGTTGCTGAAACGTGTTCTGGACTGAAACGGCGATGCAGTTCTTCACCATTCCAAATCAGTCGGTCTGTTGTCGTGATCTGGCGAAAGCGCGCGGTGTAATAAAAATTACGCCGCGCCGCGCGTTCCTCCGTTTTCATTTTTTCGCGCAAAACATCCGGCGTCTCAATGGGAACGACTAAATCCAAATTGCTCACACCGAGTTCTGATGGGCTAATTTTTTGCGCCTTCAACCAGTCGCGAAATTGTTTCAGCGCCAGCTCGTTTTTGTCGATGGCTGGACGCGCGCAGATTTCATCCTGAAAATAAAACGGCGCACCACGGCCATAGCTGTCTTTGACTTGCGGAAATAATTTATCCCAAACGGCATGAACGGAATCCCGGTTGCTGTCTGGCCCAAGGAGAACATCATGCGACGCGTTGGGCGTGCGAAACTCTGGAAATTTCGCGCGCACATCCGCCGATGCGCCGCCGACTACATTGAAACCAAGCAGCCAAAGAATCTCCGCATCTTTCAAATGCAGTTCCGGTCGTTGCGGCCCCCAAAAAGCCGTTTGCACCATGAGTTGTTTGGGCGCGTGACGCTTGCCACCGGTCGCTTCGCGCGCCCAACGCAAACGACGCTCGGTCATCTCCGTGTCGGTTTCGAGTTGGGCGGCATCGGTTGCCAGATTCGGCGAAACAAGAAAACTCATCATGTCACCGGCAAAATCTTCGTGCCAGCGTTTAACAATTTTTGCGGCGTCGGGCGCGGTGGCCAATTCAATCTCGACGTCACGACGCAACGCGGCAGGTTCAACCACGAAGGTCGCGATGATATTGGGAAGCTCGGCGATTCCGCCCGCCATGTTGAGTCGGGAATGAAGGTTCGTGCCTGCGTAAGCTTTTAAATCAATCCAGTCGGTGAATTGACCTGACACAAATCGCGCCTCCGGCTTTTGTGGCGCATTGGTTGGAAAGTTTTTCTCCGGCAAATACCAGTTTGCTTGATGAACAACTCCGCTGATTTTTACGAAATATTTTGCGCCCTCCGGTTTTTGCAAACGGAAGCGAACGAACACGCCGTCGTCGGCGGCGTGAGATGAAGCAGCGAAACTAAGTAGCGCGATGGATATGAGGAAAAATTTAATCTTCATAATTTAAACCGAACTCAGAAATTAAAATGACAACCCACGGTGCCGTTCGGCCACTGAACAGACTATTTGGAAGGACGCATCGCAGAAAGCAGTTGTTTGGAAATTTTGTGCGTCTCGTTCCGGTCATCGTTTTTTTCGGGCGGCTGGAAGCCGCCCTCTACGTCAGGCAGGATGCCTGACGCTACATCATCGGAAGAATCAGAAACTTTTTTGTCCGCTTTTGCGTTCGGCGGGCGTTTATGAGTGAATGCCGCCAATGGATGACATGGTTTTATTGCGCGAATACGCTCACGGACAATCCGAGTCCGCCTTTGCCGAGCTGGTTCGTCGCTACATCAATCTGGTTTATTCCGCCGCGCTTCGACAAGTGCGCGACCTGCATCTGGCCGAGGAAGTGACTCAGGCCGTTTTTATTATTCTTGCCCGCAAAGCCGGACAACTTTCCAAAGATACTGTGCTGTCGGGATGGCTGCTCAAAGCCACTCGTTACGCGGCAAACAGCCAGATTCGCGACAACATCCGGCGGACCCAACGTGAACAGGAGGCTTACATGCAATCCACTTTAAACGAACCGGACGCAGCGGCGTGGGAACAACTCGCCCCGCTGCTGGACGAAGCGATGACGTCGCTCAACGAAACCGACCGCAACGCGCTCGCTTTGCGATTCTTTGAAAATAAAAGCGCGTTGGAAATCGCCGCCGCCTTGAAAATGAATGAAGAAGCCGCGCAGAAACGCGTGAGCCGGGCGTTGGAGAAGTTGCGGAAAATTTTCACCAAACGCGGCATCGCCTTGTCCGCCCTGGCGATTGTGGGCGCAGTGTCGGCGAACTCGGTGCAGGCCGCGCCGATTGGTCTGGCCGTCACGGTCGCAACGACAGCAGCAAAAGGAGCAGCAGTCAGCGGTTCAACATTAACCCTCATCAAAGGAGCATTGAAAATTATGGCATGGACAAAAGTGAAAACAGCAGTGGTGGTGGGCGCAGGTATTTTACTCGCGGCTGGAACAACAATCACTGTTAGAAAAATCCAACACAATTCATGGCAAGTATCGCCAGCTAGTTCCGACGCACTTTACAAAGCGGCACCTCAAGTTAAAATTTTGCCAACTAAATATCCGAAAGCTTCTGGAAATTCTGTGGGTGCTGATGACCATGTGCTTGGAATTTCAATGAATGCCGAAGCAATTATTTTCCAAGCTTATGGCGTAAATGAATTTCGAACCATTATTTCCACCGAGCTACCGCAAGGGAAATATGATTACATTGCAAATTTACGTGAAGGTTCGGGAAAAGCTTTGCAGCAAGAAATTAGAAAACGATTTGGCATTGCCGGGCGTTTTGAATCGCACCCGAAAGACGTATTCATCCTCAAAGCAAAAGATGCGAATGCCTTGAAGCTAACACTGAGAGTGGATGATTCCGAAAAAGCCGGAATGTGGTTTGAGGGGCAATTTAAATGGGGAGGGCAACCGACCGGTCAACTCGCTAACTGGCTGGAAAGATATTTTAAGGTTCCCGTAGTTGACCAAACAGGCATGACTAACCTTGGAGATTACAATTTTGATCTCAATTGGAATGAGCAGGATATGATGAGGCGCGATTCGGAAAAACTAAAGCGGGCTCTTAACCAAATTGGCTTTGATTTAATTTCCACAAATCAACCTATCGAGATACTGGTGGTCGAGCGGGTGAAGAATTAAAATACTCTGTTCCCTTTCCGATTCGGCGTCCATGTATAGGTAGATGATGAACGATGACATGGCCTTGGTGCGGGAATACGCCGCCAGCCAATCCGAGCGCGCCTTTGACCAACTCGTTGCGCGACATCTGAACATGATTTATTCCGCCGCGTTGGCGACGCTCATTCGTGGTTGCTCCAATGCCGCGAAAAATCCTCCCGCCTTCGCCATTGTTTCTTCGTATTCCATTTCAGAATTTGAATCGGCCACGATCCCTGCGCCGACGTGGAAATAAATATTCTCTTCTTTGCAAACGGCGGTCCGAATCGTGATGCTGAGTTGGCTTTCGCGATTGAAACCGAGGTAACCAATCGCGCCGGTGTAAGGGCCACGCGTGATCGGTTCGAGTTCGTCAATGATTTCGATGGCGCGAATTTTCGGAGCGCCGGTCACGCTGCCGCCGGGAAAACAGGATGCGAACGCGGCGAAATGGGTGACCTCTTTTTTTAAACGGCCTTCAATGGTGGAAACCAAATGCTGCACTTGCGGATAGCGTTCAAGGCGCACCAGTTCCGGCACTTGCACGGAACCATATTCGCAAACTTTCCCCAAATCATTGCGCAGCAAATCGGTGATCATGACGAGTTCGGCCATTTCTTTGGCGCTGGTTTGAAGTTCGTAAGTGAGTTGTGCGTCGCGATTGCTGTCGGCAGATCGAGGTCGCGTGCCTTTGATGGGTCGCGTGCGGATTTGGGAACCGCTCATTTGCAAAAAAGATTCCGGGGATGATGAGGCAATTTGGAAATAACCGCAGTCGAGATAAGCGGAGAAAGGTGCGGGCGAAACAGACGAAAGATGTTGAAAAAATTCCCAGCCGGACAGTTCGTAATTCGCCTCGAGTCGTTGTGAAAGGTTGACCTGATAAATATCTCCAGCGCGGATGTAGCGTTGGGCGCGTTCGACTTTGGCAATAAATTCCGCGCGGGGAAGGTTTGAAATAACGTTCGCCCTCATCCCTGCCCTCTCCCCCAGGAGAGGGGGTCGTAGTCCGATACGCTGCGGATATTTTTGATCGCTGAAATCTTCTCCAGCGGACGACACGTTCTCGCTCTCCCTTTCGGAAAGGGAGAGGGCCGGGGTGAGGGTTCGCATCGCATAGTCAAGCGCCATTTCCCAGAACTGAAACCGGTCGCGCGCTTTTGATTCACTGCGCGAGCCATCAGCCTCCAAACCGGTGGAAATGATCCACGTTTTTTCCAGACGATGATCGAAGACAACCAAGCTGTCGTAAAATCCCACCGAGCAATCGGGCAATTCCAAATCGTTGACGGCGCTACGAGGAAGTTTGGGTTCCACGAAATTTTTTAAATCGTAGCCCCAGTAACCGAAACAGCCGCCGAGTGGAAATGGGGAGTCAATTTCTTCCAGCAATTCATAACGCGCCATGAGGCCATCAAGGAGATGCCAGGGGTTGCCAAATTGCAGGCTGTGCGAATTCGCGGTGGAAATTTCGCAGCTGGATCCAAACGAGCGAAAGGTGAGAAAAGGCCGAGCAGCGACAAAGGAATAACGGGCTTGCAGTGAATCGAAAAATCCGCTGCGCAACAGGACGATTCCCGGAGTGCCACGCAATTGCGCCACGAGCGATTCGGGCGCGTGGATGCCGGGAACTTGTTCGATGAGCGGCCTCACTGTGAGAGTAGTTTCATCCCTGTAAATTTTCTCACAAGCGCAAAACACATTCGAAAGCACGAAGCCCGGCTTGACCGAGCGATTGCGAAAGATTAAATGGATTCATGCGCTTACTTTTCTTTGTAATTTTTTGCGCAGAGATTTGTCAGGCTCTTGCGTCGGAACGGATACAACTCGAGCGCACCCCAAATGGCGGCATTCAACCTCAGGCCGCTGTTGGCACGGATGGAGAACTCCACCTCATTTATTTCAAGGGTGAAGCGAAGGGCGGAAATATTTTTTACGTGAGACGAAGTCTGGCGGAGCAGAAACTCTCCGAGCCGATTCGGGTGAACTCTGTGTCGAATAGTGCCGTCGCGATGGGCACAGTTCGCGGCGCGCAGGCTGCGCTTGGAAGCAATGGCCATATTCACGTTTTGTGGAATGGAAATGCCGAGGTTCACAACAGCACGCACCAAGGGCCGCCACTTTGGTATGCGCGATTGAGTGACGCGGGGAATGTTTTCGAGCCGCAACGCGACTTAATAAGCCGAGCGGGCGGTCTCGACGGTGGAAGCAGCATCGCGGCGGATGAACACGATAATGTTTATGCAATGTGGCATGGAAGCCTGCCGGATAATTCACAAGGCGAAGCAGGGCGTGCGGTGTTTATTTCGCGCTCAAGTAATGGCGGGAAAACTTTTGCGCCTGAACAAGCGGCGGTTACCAATAAAACCGGGGCGTGCGGTTGCTGCGGGATGCGGGCGATGGCGGATGCCACTGGAAATGTTTTTGCGCTTTATCGCGGGGCTTCGGAGAAAATCGACCGGAGCGAAATTCTTTTGGTCTCGGGCAATCACGGTGAAACCTTCTCGGTCGCAAATGAGCATCCGTGGAAAATTCCGGCGTGCCCAATGAGCACCGCAACAATGGCGTCGAGCAACGGGAAAACCGTCGCTGCCTGGGAGACGGAGGGTAAAATTTTCTTCGCCGCAATAAATTCAAAAACTTCTACCCTTTCGAAACTCCAGTCGCCCGCCGGTTTGGAAAAACAAAAACATCCGAGCGTGGCAATGAACAAGAAAGGCGAAATTTTGGTCGCATGGACGGAAGGGACCGGTTGGGGACGAGGAGGCTCGCTGGCGTGGCAGATATTCAATGCGGAGGGAAATCCAACTGAAGAAAAAGGCCGGGCGCACGGAGTGCCAGCGTGGAGTTTAATTTCGTGCGTCGCGAAAGGAGACGGCACTTTCTTGATAGTCTATTAATGGAGCACGGAAGGAAAATCAGTTATCCAAGACGCCAGACGATGCGCGCTTTGTTCAGATCGTAAGGGGACATTTCCATTTTTACTCGATCTCCGACCGTAAGGCGGACAAAGCGCTTTCGCATTTTTCCGGAGATAGTGGCGAGCACCTGATGTTTGTTATCGAGTTCGACCCGAAACATGGTACCCGCCAGCACGGAAAAAATCCGCCCTTCAACTTCGATATGTTCTTCCATTTTTAAAAGTTCTATCTGCGCCTGGCCGCCTGCGGACAAAAAAGCGAGGCCAAGGTTTAACCGAGGCCTCGCGCGAATTCAAATACTAAAGATTAATAGCGACCACGTCCGCCGCCACCGCCACCCCCACCACCGCCGCGTCGGTCCCCACCACCACCGCCGCCACCGCCACGATAACCACCACCGCCACCGCCGCCGGGAGCACGTTCTTCACGTGGTTTGGCAATGTTAACTGTCAGTGCGCGACCATCGAGGTCAGTGCCGTTCAAAGCGTCAATCGCTTTTTGCGCTTCTTCCGGCGTGCTCATCGTAACGAAGGCAAAGCCGCGAGGACGTCCGCTCATGCGGTCCATCATTAAGTTGGTTTCGACGACCGTGCCGTGCGCGGCAAAGGTGTCTTGAAGTTGGTTTTCAGATACGTTGAAGGAAAGATTTCCCACAAACAATTTGGTACTCATGTGATGTTATCTCCTATTAGACAAACCGTTCTTTCTCCAGACTGTTCCCGACTGTCGGGTCTAAAATCATCACTGAACCGAGTTCACTTGAAGATTACCATGCCTTGAAAGTGACAAGCTATCTATCAGAAGCCGCTAAGATGCTCTTTCACATTTGAATAGCAACCGTTTTTTTTGAAATTTTTGGTTCATCTGCCTCTCGGCTTCGAGCTTGTGTGGACATTTTCCACCGCTACGTTTTGAACAATGTCATTGGGCGAAATACTTTGCTTGCTGGCGTCAGGAATGGCGGCGGGCGTCATCAACGCCATCGCGGGAGGCGGAACGCTCGTCACTTTTCCCACCCTGCTCCTTTTTGGCACGCCGCCTCTTGTCGCCAATGCCACCAGCACATTAGCCCTGGTTCTGGGAACGGGTGGAAGCGTGTTTGGCTACCGTCATCATTTGACCTCGGTGAAAATTTGGCTTTGGCGTTTTGTTCCCGTCAGCATCGTCGGCGGTTTGCTCGGCAGCATCCTTCTCACTCAAACAAGCAATAAACTTTTTTCAAAACTCGTTCCCTTCCTGATTTTGTTTGCGACAATTTTATTTCTTGTCCAAGGAATGGTGCGAAATTTTTTTGACGTTCAAACTGAAGGGCCATCTCATTTTCCGCGTCGCGTTTGGTTGGCAATTGTCTTTCATTTTGCCGTGGCTGTTTATGGCGGTTACTTCGGGGCAGGCATCGGAATTCTCATGCTGGCGTCGTTGGGATTCATGGGGCTGAGCGACATCCACGAAATGAACACCTTGAAAACCGTCCTAGGGTCGCTGATAAATCTGGTCGCGGCCATCTGGTTTATAAGTGCTGGCCTGATTCATTGGCCAAAAGCCGCCGTCATGACGTTGGGCGCGTTGTTCGGATATTACCTAGGCTCGCATTATTCCCAAAGAATTCCGCAAAAATCTGTCCGTCATTTAATTACCGTGATCGGCCTCACCCTTTCAGGAATTATTTTTTACAAAGAGTTTCTGCGTTGATGACGAGGCTTTTCGAGGTGAGTACAATTACATCAATATCCATTTTTTTGTCCAAGATTTAGCTCAATCGCTTTTCATCGGCATCAATGCAATCGACGAAGCTCTGGATGTCATCACGGTTCCCCACGCCCGCTTGCTCTTTGCGCATCTGCAACCGCGCCTTCAATGGTTCATCATTCGCTTTCGGATAATTTAAAATGGAATCCCGGTGGGCGGCCTTCTCCGCATCGCTCCTCTTAACGTTTTTTAAGACCCAGTCGCAAACCTCGCCATCGGTCAGAGTATTTTTTACAACCTCAATGAATTGTTCCGCCGTTAAACCAGCCGCTTTTAGCCACGCGGCATCAAACCCTTTCGTAAAATTTTCCTGATAATCGGGATGAAGTTTTCCCGCGAGTTGCAACCGGATTTTGTCCACCAAGCGTGGCAGATAAGTCCAGCCCGCCATCGTTTCCCGGGCGCTCCGGGGATAAATTATTTCGCTCATCTTTGGATAATCGAATGGAAATTCGTTCTGTCAACTGCCGTTGCTGCAAAAAAAAGAGGCATTCCTAAGAATGCCTCTTCTGCGAATTTTTTTAATTTGTTCAGCCCACCAACGGTTCTTCCAGGAGAACCGGTTCTTCTATCGGCACTGGTTCGACCAATGGCTTTAACTCCAATTTGCGGTGGTAGCTGTAACCGGTGCCCGCCGGAATAATGTGACCCATGATCACGTTTTCTTTGAAGCCGCGCAAATAATCAACCCGCGAGGTGGTGGCCGCTTCGGTCAGCACGCGAGTCGTGTCTTGGAACGACGCCGCGCTCAAGAAACTTTCTGTTTCCAAAGAGGCTTTCGTAATTCCGAGCAACACAGGAACGGCTTCCGCAGGTTTGCCCCCCATTTTTTCAACACGTTGATTTTCCTCGTCGAACAAAATTTTATCGATCTGTTCGCCCCACAAAAATTGCGAGTCGCCCGGTTCAGTGATGCGAATTTTGCGCAACATCTGACGCACGATGATTTCAATGTGCTTGTCGTTGATCGTCACGCCTTGGAGACGGTAAACTTCCTGCACTTCATTCACCAAATGTTCCTGCAATTCCTGCGGCCCGGAAATTTCCAGAATTTCATGCGGATCAACGGGGCCTTCCGTAAGCTGCTGGCCCTTTTTAACAAAGTCGCCTTTGAACACGATGACATGTTTTCCGATTGGAATGAGATGTTCCTCTTCAACGTCCGTCTGCTGGTCCTTGATGACGATGCAACGCTTGCCGCGAACGCTCGCGCCAAAATCAACGATGCCGTCAATTTTAGAAATCTCCGAAGCGTCTTTGGGACGACGCGCTTCAAATAATTCCGCGACACGTGGCAAACCGCCGGTGATGTCTTTAGTTTTGGAAGTTTTGCGCGGCGTTTTCGCCATCAAAGTTCCCGCGACAATCTTTTGTCCCTCGGTAACAACAACGTGAGCGCCCGACGGAATCGGATAATTTGCCAGCGGTTCATTTTTGTCGCTCAGGATGACAATCTGCGGATGCAAATCTTCCTTATGTTCGATGACGACCATCGCTTCCTGGCCGGTGGTTTCGTCCATCTCCTGCTTCATCGTCACGCCTTCGATGATGTCGTGGAATTTAATTTTGCCAGCTTTCTCCGACAAGATCGGAACATTGTAAGGATCCCATTGCACGAACGGCTCGCCCTTTTTTACTTTGCCGTGGTTCGGCACGGAAATAACGGAACCGATCACCAGATTGTGCGTTTCCAGTTCCCGTCCGTCCTCGGCGAGAATTGACACGGAACCATTCTTGTTCAAAACAATGTTGTTGCCGTCTTCAAGTTGCACGAGGCGCAATTCATTGTATCGAATTGTTCCGTCAAATTTCGATTTGATTTGTGGCTGTTTGAAAACAGCGGCGGCAGTCCCACCGATGTGGAATGTGCGCATGGTCAATTGCGTGCCCGGTTCACCGATGGATTGCGCGGCGATGATGCCGACAGCTTCACCCAGCTTCACCAACCCGCCGTTGGCAAGATTGCGTCCGTAACAACGCACACAAATTCCTTGTTTACTTTCGCAAGTCAGCACGGAACGAATCTTCACTTTTTCGATGCCGGTGTTGTCCACGAGCTTCGCTTTGATTTCGTCAACTTCGTTGTTGGCTTTGATTAAAACATTTTTCAAATCGCTCGGGTTCGCGATGTCGTCGCACGAGAAGCGGCCCACGAGACGCTCGCTCAATTTCACAACTTCATCTTCGCCTTCATAAATTGCACCGACCCAAATGCCGTTGGTCGTGCCACAATCTTCTTCGCGAATAATTACGTCCTGGGAAACATCCACGAGCTTGCGCGTCATGTAACCGGAGTCAGCAGTCTTGAGCGCAGTGTCGGCCAGACCTTTGCGCGCGCCGTGAGTTGAAATAAAATATTCCAGCACCGTCAAACCCTCGCGGAAATTGGAGAGAATCGGTTTCTCAATAATGTCGCCACTCGGTTTCGCCATCAAACCACGCACACCAGCGAGCTGACGAACTTGTTGACGATTGCCGCGAGCGCCGGAATCCACCATCAACGAAACTGGATTGAATTCCTGCTTGCCTTGATTGTTGTCGAGCGTTTTCAACATCACGTTCGCAATCTGGTCTGTGCAATGCGTCCAGATATCAATGATCTTGTTGTAACGTTCGCCGGGTGTGATGACGCCTTTGCGATAACTTTTTTCCACCTCCGATATTAACTTTTGCGCGTTCTCGATTTCCTGTCCCTTTTCCTTCGGGATGATCATGTCGTCAATTCCGACCGACACTCCGGCGCGAGTTGCTTCGCGGAACCCGGTGTCTTTCAATTTGTCGAGCGTGACGACCGTTTTATCCTGACCGCAAATTTTGTAGCATTTCCAAATCAAATCGCCGAGCGCAGTCTTGGTGACCACCTTGTTGGGGAAACCAATTTCTTCCGGCCAGATTTCACTAAAAATAACGCGACCCACTGTAGTCTCGATGACCTTTTTCTCGGAATCGCCGTATTCGGTTTTTTTGCCGTGATCGGGATTCGCGAAACGAATGCGTTCGTGAATTCCCACTGCGCCATCGGCGTAGGCAAAGTTAACTTCGCTTTTGTTTCCAAAAAGTTTAAGGCGATGAGTTTTTGGCGCGCCGATTTTCCGCGGTTCCGCTGTCAAATAATAACAACCGAGCGTGATGTCTTGCGTCGGCGTCATGATCGGTTTTCCGCTCGAGGGCGAGAAAATGTTGTTCGGCGCGAGCATCAACATGCGCGCTTCCAATTGCGCTTCTACAGAAAGCGGAACGTGAACGGCCATTTGATCGCCGTCGAAATCTGCATTGTAAGCGGTGCAAACCAACGGATGAATCCGAATCGCTTCGCCTTCAATCAAAATTGGTTCGAACGCCTGGATCGACAAACGATGCAATGTCGGTGCGCGGTTCAGCAACACTGGATGACCTTTGGTGACTTCTTCGAGAATGTCCCAAACTTCCGGCGATTGACGTTCGATCATTTTTTTCGCCGAGCGAACGGTGTGGACATAACCAAGTTCTTTCAGACGGCGAATGATGAACGGCTCGAACAACACTAGCGCCATTTTTTTGGGCAAACCGCATTGATGCAGTTTCAATTCCGGTCCGATGACGATCACGGAACGGCCCGAGTAATCGACACGTTTTCCAAGCAAGTTCTGACGAAAACGTCCGCTCTTGCCTTTGAGCATGTCGCTCAAAGATTTGAGCGCGCGATTTCCCGCGCCAGTGACAGCACGTCCGTGACGTCCGTTGTCGAACAACGCATCCACAGCCTCCTGCAACATGCGCTTTTCATTTCGAATGATGACTTCGGGCGTCTTCAACGAGAGAAGATTTTTCAATCGATTGTTGCGATTGATGACACGACGATAAAGATCATTCAAATCGGACGTCGCAAACCGTCCGCCTTCCAACGGAACGAGCGGTCGCAAGTCCGGCGGAATCACCGGCAAAACCGTGAGAATCATCCATTCAGGACGCGTCTTGGAAGTGTGGAAGGCCGACAGCAACTTGATGCGTTTTGCAATTTTTTTACGAATTTGTTTGCTCTTCGTTTCCGTCATTGCAATCGCCAATGCGTCAACCTGCTTTGGCAAATTGACATTCGCCAAACCTTCGCGCACCGCTTCCGCGCCCATTTTGGCAACAAACGCTTCCGCGCCGTAAGTCTCCTGCGCTTCACGATATTCGTGCTCGCTCAAAAGCTGGTGCAATTTCAGCGGCGTCGAAGCCGGATCAATCACCATGTAATCTTCGTAATAAATGACTCGTTCAAGATTTCGCGCCGTCATGTCGAGCACCAAGCCGAGGCGCGACGGCATGCATTTAAAAAACCAGATGTGCGAAACGGGAACTGACAATTCGATGTGGCCCATGCGTTCACGGCGCACACGCGCGAGCGTGACCTCAACGCCGCACCGGTCGCAGACTACGCCGCGATGCTTGATGCGCTTGTATTTTCCGCAGGAACATTCCCAATCCTTGACGGGACCAAAAATGCGTTCGCAAAACAAACCACCTTTTTCCGGTTTGAACGTGCGGTAATTGATTGTCTCAGGATTTTTGACTTCGCCCTTCGACCATGCGCGGATGTTTTCCGGCGAAGCGACCTGAATGGCGACGTAATCAACTTGATTGACTTTTTCTAAACCGAGTAATTCGCGGGCAGACTCTTTCGTGTTCGTCATATAATAAGTAGAAAACCGTAAGAAACGGAGAGCGGAATATAATGGCGAAATAAATGGAAGCAATAAGTTTCCGCATGAATTTATAAATTCCTGCGCCCTCCCGAAAAGCGACATGGCGCGCGGAAAAACTTGCCCTTGAAATTACGGGTCGGCGGTGGCGGTGGAGTTGGCGCAGGTTTGGGCGAACCACCGCGATCCACGATGACTCGCGCACTGCGATAGCCTCCGTAGAAGACTGAATTGGTTTTCTTCGACGCCGTGCAACCCGCGCTCTTGCAGGCTTTGTAAAAACTCCCGCCAATGGATTTCGGCTTCAGAGAGTTGGCAACTGACGCCGAGCACGGTGCGTTTGCCTTCGGGATTGATGCCGGTGGCGATTAAGACGGCGCAGGAGATGATGTTGCCGTTGTGCCGGATCTTTTCATCACGGGCGTCGAGGAAAACGCTTTTTCCGAGTGGTGTTGCGCAAATTGCCGGACCAACTCTAAGTAACTCGTTGTCATCTTTCACAAGTACATCGGCGCAGCTTGTGAAAATCCGACAAAGTATTTTGCTGGCGGGTTTGTCAGGATGAAAAATTTTCCGACTGATCTATTTCTTATACATTAAACTTGAACAAGAGCACGTCCCCATCTTTCACGACGTATTCTTTGCCTTCCATTCGATAGAGACCTTTTTCACGCGCGACAGCAACGGAGCCGCAATTTACCAATGCATCGTAAGCAACGGTTTCTGCTTTGATAAATCCACGTTCGAAATCGCTGTGAATCACGCCAGCGGCTTTCGGGGCCGTATCGCCAGCGTGAATGGTCCAGGCGCGAACTTCTTTTTCGCCTGCCGTAAAATATGTGCGCAATCCCAGCAAATGATACGTCCCGCGAATCAAAGCGCCGACGCCGGACTCCTGCACGCCCAGTTCTTTTAAAAATTCCTTCGCTTCATCTGGAGCAAGGTCGATCAAATCACTTTCAATCTGCGCACTAATCACGACCGTTTCGCAAGAATGGTGCGTCTTGGCGTATTGGCGAACTTGCAGGACAAATGGGTTGGAGTCAGCCGTCGCTAAATCTGTTTCTTTGACGTTCGTCGCAAAAATCGTTGGTTTGTCTGTAAGAAGATAAAATCCGCGCGAAATAATTTTTTCTTCGGGCGTAAGTTCAAGGAGCAACGCTGGTTTGCCTTCGTTCAAGTGCGGCTCTAGTTTTTTTAAAATAAATTCTTCAGCCACCGCAATTTTGTCGCCGCGTTTGGCATCTTTGGCGACTCCCGCCATACGCTTTTTCACCGCTTCCAAATCGGAGAGAACTAATTCAGTCGTGATTGTTTCAATATCGCGAATCGGATCAATCGTTCCGGCGACATGATGAATATCCGGGTCTTCAAAACAGCGAACCACCTGAACGATGGCATCGACTTCGCGAATGTGGGTTAGAAATTTATTTCCCAAACCTTCACCCGTCGCCGCGCCTTTCACGAGACCGGCGATGTCCACAAATTCCACCGCGGCGGGAATCACGACTTGGGTTTTGGCAATATTTTTTAAAACCTCCAACCGCGCATCGGGCACCGTCACAATTCCGACATTCGGATCAATCGTGCAAAAAGGATAATTCGCGGCCTCCGCTTTGCGCGTGCGCGTCACGGCGTTAAACAGCGTAGATTTTCCAACATTTGGCAGACCGACAATTCCAGCTTTGAGCATGATTTTTAGTGGTTGAGATAAGAATAAAAAGCGAGACAGGCTAGCAAAATGAAAGGGACAACGTAAATAAATTGAAGCACCAAGATCAATTTCTTCACCGAAACCGTTAAAATTTTCTCAAGCCACAAAGGACGGAAAAAACAAAAAACAAACGCCAAGAAAATAAAAACTAGGAACGTGATATAGAGTTCTTCCAAAAAGATGCGGACAGCTTTGTCCGCAAATCCATTCCCGATCATTTCAATCAATCCTGATCGCACATAAGAAAAGAAAACTATCAAAGCTGGCGCTAGGCAGATCATTGCAATTCGTTCACCCTTCTTTACTACCAATCGACCATCTCGTGTGGGCAACTTAAACATTCCGAAAGATTAGAATTATTTTTCTTCAATCGATTCAACCGCTTCACGAATGGCTTTCTTATATTTTTCGATGCTGGCTTCATCATACGCAGCGGAAATCTGCATCACCGGAGTCTTGGGAACTTTGCGTTTGAACTTTTTCAAATTTTCTTCAGCGACAGCCTCATCCATTTTATTGGCGACCACCAGACGCGGTTTTTCCAACATCAAGGGATCGTAAAGTTCCAATTCTTGCAGCAACATTTTGTAATCATCCCACGGATTTCGCCCATCAATCCCGGCCATATCCAGCAGGATGACGAGGAATTTGCAGCGTTGGATGTGGCGCAAAAACCCGTGGCCCAATCCCACATTCTGGTGCGCGCCTTCAATCAGTCCCGGCACGTCACAAACGGTCAACCGGTGAAAATCTGGATATTCCACAATGCCAATTTGCGGATGCAGCGTGGTAAACGGATAGGCCGCAACTTTTGGACGCGCCTTGGAAATCGCGGTGAGCAAAGTGGATTTTCCGGCATTTGGATAACCAACGATTCCCACTTCCGCCACAGTCCGAAGTTCCAAACGATAATCACCTTCCTCGCCAGGTTCGCCCGGTTGCGCGAATCGCGGAGTTTGTCGGACAGACGTCGCAAAATTCCGATTGCCCAATCCGCCACGACCCGCTTTGCAAAGAATAAATTGTTGCCCGTCTTGTGTCAGGTCCGCGACGAGTTCTTCATTTCCGCTGACAGCGACGGCGGGTTCATCTCCGTCGTCTTCCAGATTCAGTTCAACCGCCAATTCATTTCCAGCCCGTCGTATCAGTGAACGTTTGTTGGAACTTGCCATCAACATGGTTTTCGGTTCTTCCTCGTCGTCGTCCTCGCTCGTTTCGGGTTTGGGAGAAGCGGAAGGTAATTTCCAGACGATTGTGCCGCAGGGAACTTTGACAATTAAATCTTTTCCTGCGAGACCATCCATTCCTTTGCCGCCACCACTTTCGCCATCTTTGGCAACCAACCGAGGCTTGTAGAATTGGCCGATCAAATTATTTAAATCGTGGTCGGCCTGGAGAATGACATTTCCGCCGCGCCCACCATTGCCACCACTCGGCCCGCCTTTTGGAATGTAAGCTTCGCGATGAAAAGCCACCGCGCCTTTGCCGCCATGACCGGCCCGCGCATAAACTTTGATTTGATCAACGAACATAGATTCGGTTCTTAATCCTAATCTTACTCTTTTTCTTAATCCTCCAAAATCTGATGACGAGTAAGACTAGGATTAAGAGAAAAATTTAGAAAACAAAAACGGCGAGGCTTGCGACCTCGCCGTGGAAACTTTTTTCTGCGCAGTTAATTATTCGCAGCGGCTTCCGGCAAAACATTCACGCGCCGGCTCCCTTTGTCGAAAGCGACCTTACCATCGACGAGGGCAAACAAAGTCCAATCGCGGCCCGTGCCAACATTTTGGCCGGCTACGAATTTCGATCCGCGTTGACGGATGATGATGCTGCCTGCTGTGACGACATGGCCGCCAAATTCTTTCACGCCAAGCCGTTTGCTGACGCTGTCGCGACCGTTACGAACACTGCCTTGACCTTTCTTGTGTGCCATAAAACTCCTTAAATTGTAATTCCTGTGATTTTTACCACCGTCAATTCCTGACGATGTCCTACCGTGCGGTGGTATCCTTTGCGGCGGCGCATTTTGAACGCGATTTTCTTTTCGCCGCGTTTGTGAGCGACGACATCCGCCACCACTCCCGCGCCTGCGATGGTGGGTTCGCCGAAGGTGAACTTGCCTTCATTGCCGACCATCAAAACGCGATCAAATGTGAAAGTTTTTCCTTCACCCGCTTCCACGGGCAAACGTTCAATTTCCAAGGTGTCTCCGGCAACGACACGATATTGTTTTCCACCGGTTTCTAATACAGCGTACATAAATTTTCCCAACAAAGGGACGTGGATAAAACCAAAAACACCTCTGGGTGTCAACCTTGGTTTCGAAAAATCGTTGGGTAAGATGCTTGCGAAATAAAGGGCGTCAAGTGACGTTCTTTCCATGAAAACCGTGGCCGTCATCGGCGCATCGAATAACCGCGCGAAATTCGGGAATAAAGCGGTGCGGGCTTTCCAGCAAACGGGTTATAAAGTTTTTCCAGTCAACCCAGCGCAGACTGAAATCGAAGGTTTGCCGTGTTTCAGAACAATTAGTGATGTGTCGGAGCGTCCGAATCTGGTCAGCGTTTATGTTGGGCCAGAACGATTATTGGAAATTCTACCCGACATCGCCGCGA
>JBDSYB010000146.1:0-10172 GCA_039925885.1 Verrucomicrobiota bacterium | reverse complement strand
TTTCACACGAGAATCGGGTCTTCAAACCGTCGAAAGAATTTTCGAAACGCGCCCGCATCAAGTCGATGGCGCAATACAAAAAACTTTACAACGAATCGATCAAATCACCGGAAAAGTTTTGGGGACGCGAGGCTAAAAATGAATTGGTCTGGAACAAACCTTTCACAAAAGTTCTGCAATGGAAAGTGCCGAACGCGAAGTGGTTTGTTGGCGGAAAATTAAATGTCAGCACCAATTGCCTCGATAAATGGCTCGGCACGCCGACGGCGAATAAAGCTGCGCTGATTTGGGAAGGCGAACCTGCTGGCCCGGGAAAAGTAGGCGAAGAACGCACTTATACTTATCAGCAATTACATCGCGAAGTTTGTCTGTTCGCAAATGTCCTCAAGCGCAACGGAATCAAAAAGGGCGATCGTGTTATTATTTATTTGCCGATGATTCCAGAGGCGGCGATTTCCATGCTGGCCTGCGCGCGCATCGGCGCGATTCACTCGGTCGTGTTTGGCGGATTCAGCGCGCAATCGGTTGCGGACAGAATTTTCGATTGCCAGGCGAAAATGGTCATTACCTCTGACGGCGGTTTTCGGCGCGGCGCGATTGTTCCATTGAAGAAAAATGTTGATGACGCACTTCTGCTCAAAGACTCGAACGGCAAATCGCTCACCAAAACAATCGACAAAGTCGTCGTCGTGCGCCGCGCCTTCAACGACATCCACATGGAAGACGGCCGCGACCTTTGGTGGCATCGCGAATTGGAATACGTCGATGCGAATTGTCCGGCAGAAAAAATGGATAGCGAAGCGCCGCTCTTCATTCTCTACACGAGCGGTTCGACTGGAAAACCAAAAGGTATTTTGCACACGACCGCCGGATATTTGCTCGGCGCGAAAATGACGAGCAAATACGTTTTCGATTTGCAGGACACCGATGTTTATTGGTGTACGGCGGACATCGGCTGGGTCACGGGACACAGCTACGTTGTTTATGGACTCCTCGCGAACGGCGCAACCAGCGTGATGTATGAAGGCGCGCCGAATTTTCCTGAACCGGATCGTTTTTGGCGCATCATCGAAAAATATGGCGTGACGATTCTTTACACTGCGCCGACCGCCATTCGCGCGTTTATGAAATGGGGCGATCAATGGGTGAAAAAACATAATCTGAAATCGCTACGCTTGCTCGGCACGGTCGGCGAACCAATCAATCCCGAAGCGTGGATTTGGTATCACGAAATGATCGGCGGCAAACGTTGTCCGATTGTGGATACGTGGTGGCAAACGGAAACGGGCGGAATGATGATTACTCCCCTGCCCGGCGCAACTCCAACGAAACCCGGCACCGCGACGCTGCCGTTTTTTGGAATTCTTCCTGAAGTCGTGGACGATAATGGAAATGCAGTTCCAAAAAATTCCGGCGGCAAACTCGTCATCCGCAAACCGTGGCCGTCGATGTTGCGCGGAATCTGGGGCGACCCGAAGCGTTTCGTGGAGACGTATTGGAGCGAAGTCAAAGGAAGTTATTTCACCGGCGACGGTTGTCGCCAGGACAAGGATGGATATTTTTGGATCGTTGGTCGCATCGACGACGTTCTCAATGTTGCCGGCCATCGCATCGGCACGGCGGAAATTGAAAGTGCGCTCGTGAGCCATCCGAAAGTTGCCGAAGCCGCCGCCGTCGGTCGTCCCGATGAATTAAAAGGACAGGCGCTTGTGGTTTTCGTCACGTTGAAAACCGGCGTGGTTGCTTCGCCGTCCGTTCGCGAAGAACTTCGTAATCACGTCGGCAAAGAAATTGGCGCGGTCGCCAAACCCGACGAAATCCGTTTTGCCGAAGCGTTGCCAAAAACGCGCTCTGGAAAAATCATGCGCCGTCTGCTCAAACAAGTGGCGTCCGGAATGGAAATCAAAGGCGACACCACCACACTGGAAGATTTGAGCGTGCTGGCGAAGTTGAGCGCGAGTGATGAATAAGCAGGAATTTATATAACGGCGGTTTTTATATTTCTCAAAAGCGCTGCGACGCACGCCTCGGCGAAACTCGGATGATTTATTTCGCAGTCCAATTCGATCAACTCCACATTAGATTTTAAATTTGTTTTGATTGCATCGAACAACATTTCGTCCGCAACCGGATCATAAAACTTTTGCCCCGGCGCGCTGATAACGCTGATAGCGCGTTTAGGTAGCAGCACGGAAACGGGCCCGACAGAACGATTCACTTTTGTCGCCAGAATTTTTCCCAGTTGCGCGCCTTCCTCAGGTGTCGTGCGCATCAGAGTGACTTGCGGGTTGTGTTGATAAAAATTTCGCCCCTCGAATTTTGCTGGAATGCTTTCACACGACCCAAAGTTCACCATGTCGAGACATCCAGGCACAACGATTGCCGGAACCCCTTTGCGCGCTGCGGCTTCGAGGCGAGTCGGCCCCGCGCCCAACATCCCACCCACCAATTCATCAGCCCATTCCGTCGTGGTAATATCGAGAACGCCCGCCACCATTCCCGACTCAATGAGCGATTCCATCGTGCGACCTCCTGTGCCCGTCGCGTGGAAAACCAGCACTTCGTAACCCTGCTCTTCCAAAAGTTTTCGCGCATGCTCCACGCAAACAGTCGTATTCCCAAACATGCTCGCCACGATAATTGGTTTGTCCAAGGCTTCCTTAAAAGTCGCTTCTACCATCCCACAAATAGCTCCGGCTGCGCGCGTAAAAATCAGGAGCGAGATGCTGTTCAACCCCGAGACATCAACGATGCTCGGCATCATCAGAATATCTTTTGTGCCCAAATAGCTACTCGTATTTCCTACAGCAGCGACGGTTGAAACCATCAACTTGGGAAAACCAACAGGCAAAGTTCGCATCGCCGCCGTCGCAATGGCCGTTCCGCCCGAACCGCCCAGAGAAATGATGCCGTGAATTTTTCCTTCCCGAGCCAGTCGAGCCACCAGCAAAGGCGCGGCGTGCATCATCGCGGTGACCGCTTCGCCTCGATCTTTTCTCTGGGCAATTTCTGCCAGATTGATTCCGCCTTCGTTGGCAACTTGTTCGCGCGAAACATCCGGTTTGATTTTGGCGGCATCAAGAACTCCAACATCGATCAGCAATGTTTGATGACCGCGTTGCCGGATTTGATCCGCGACAAATGCGTGTTCTTCGCCTTTGGTATCAAACGTTCCGAGGACAGCAATTGTGGACATGCTGCATTTTAATATCGGATGGCCACTACGCGGCGAGAAAATACGGAGCGAGTTCGGCTGAACGTTTGACACTGCGAAAGTCTTTCGACATATTGCGCCGCTCAAATTGGTGACGGTAGGTTATCCAAGTGGCTAAAGGGTGCAGACTGTAAATCTGTCGGCTAACGCCTTCGCTGGTTCGACTCCAGCACCTACCACCATTCTTTTTTCACCGTTCAAAAGTAAATTCCCGACGCCGCCACGCGCGCCCTCGCCAAAGCCAAGCTGAAAATCAAAGGCGTCCAAAATAGTTTCATCCGGAAAACAAAATCTCGAAATCTTTCTTTCCCTGTTTTACAACTTCGCGCTACAAATCAATTCATCATGTTTGAAAACACCTTCCGCTCCATCGACGATATTCTCCGCAAGGAAAGCGGTTGCAGCACCGAGCTTGATTACATCGAACAAACGTCATGGATTATCTTCCTGAAATATCTCGATGACCTCGAACGCGACCGCCACACCGCCGCTGAGTTGACCGGCAAAAAACACACGCCCATTCTCAAGACCGACTTTCAATGGAACATCTGGGCCTGTCCCAAAGGTAAGGATTGCCAGATCGACCACCAGAAAGCCCTCACCGGCGATGACCTCCGCGATTTCGTCGATGGCAAACTTTTTCCTTACCTGAAAAAGTTCAAGGCCGATGCCGAACGCGCCGACAGTCTCGAATACAAAATCGGCGAGATTTTCAGCGAATTGAAGAACAAAGTTTCCAGCGGATACAACCTGCGCGAGATTCTCAATGCCGTCGATGCCCTCCGCTTCCGCTCCTCCGCTGAGAAGCACGAGATGTCCTCCCTCTACGAGGATAAAATCAAAAACATGGGCAACGCCGGGCGCAACGGCGGCGAGTATTACACCCCGCGCCCGCTCATCAAAGCCATCGTCCAGGTCGTCGCGCCGCAGATTGGCGAGACCATTTACGACGGTGCCGTCGGTTCTGCGGGGTTTTTGTGTGAAGCGTTTGAATTTTTGAAAGCGCAGAAAAATCTCAGCACCAAACAGGTGGAGACGCTCCAGAAGAAAACCTTTTACGGCAAAGAAAAGAAATCGCTCGCCTACATCATCGGCACGATGAACATGATCCTGCATGGGATCGAGGCGCCCAACATCGTTCACACCAACACGCTGGCGGAAAATCTCGCGGACGTGCAGGACAAGGATCGGTTTGACATCGTTCTGGCCAACCCACCTTTCGGCGGCAATGAACGCGGCGAAGTGCAGCAGAATTTCCCGATCAAAACCGGCGAGACCGCGTTCCTCTTCCTGCAACATTTCATCAAAATGTTAAAAGCCGGTGGCCGTGCTGGTGTCGTCATCAAGAACACTTTCCTGAGCAATTCGGACAACGCCAGTGTCAGTCTCCGTAAAAAATTGCTGGCCGAATGCAATCTTTACACTGTCCTCGATTGTCCCGGCGGCACGTTTCAGGGGGCCGGTGTCAAAACCGTCGTCCTTTTTTTTGAAAAAGGCGCTCCTACCCGCAAGACCTGGTTCTATCAACTTGTTCCCGGCCGCAACATGGGCAAGACCAACCCACTGAACGACGCCGACCTCGCGGAGTTTATTAAATTGCAGAAGAATTTTTCTGATTCGCCCAAGAGCTGGAGTGTGGACGCCAAGACGATTGACCAAAACACGTTTGAACTCTCGGTCAAGAACCCGGACGGCGGCGAGGAAGTGGTGCATCGCACGCCGAAGAAAATCATGAAAGAGATCGCCGCGCTGGACGCCGAGAGCGCCGAGGTGCTGGAGAATATCAAAACGCTGCTGAAGTCAGGAAGCCCCGCATGAGCAAGAAAATCGAAGTCCTCTCCCGCGAAGTCCGCCTCACCGGCGTCAACGACCAGGATTACGTATGCCTCACCGACATCGCCCGCTACAAAAACGCGGACGCCAGCGACGACCTCATCCGCAACTGGCTGCGCAACCGCAACACCCTCGAGTTCCTCGGCCTCTGGGAGCAGATCAACAACCCCGCTTTTAATCCCGTCGAATTCGACGGGATTAAAATGCAGGCCGGCCTCAACAGCTTCACCCTCACCCCGAAGCAATGGATCGAGCGCACCGGTGCCATCGGCATCCAGTCCAAGGCCGGGCGCTACGGCGGCACCTATGCGCATCTCGACATCGCCCTGGAGTTCGCCTCGTGGATCTCGGTTGAGTTCAAGCTCTATCTGATCAAGGAATTCCAGCGGCTCAAGGAAACCGAGCGCCAGACCCTCGGTTGGGACATCCGGCGGAATCTCGCGAAGATCAACTACCGCATCCACACCGACGCTATCAAGACCCACCTCATCCCGCCGGAGCTGGGCAAGGCGCAGACGAACCTCGTCTATGCCAGCGAAGCCGACGTGCTCAACATGGCCCTCTTCGGCCAGACCGCCGCGCAGTGGCGCAGCCAAAACCCCGGCGACAAAGGCAACATCCGCGACCAGGCCACCAGCGCCCAGCTCGTGTGCCTCTCCAATTTGGAAAACCTCAACGCCCTCTTCATCGCCCAGAGCCTGCCCCAGCCCGAACGCCTCGCTCGCCTCAACCGGATCGCCATCCACCAGATGAAATTGCTCACGGCGGACAATCGACTGCCCAAACTGCCGGGAGGGAAGGAGCGGAAATGAGAACCTATCAAGTAATGGCCGCCCGCGACGCCGAGAGCGCGGAAGTGCTGGAGAACATCGAGGCGCTGCTCGCATGAAGAAGGGGTGGGAAAGAAAGCAGCTCGGTGAATTGGCCGAACTGCGAGGCCGTATAGGCTGGCGTGGCTTAACTGCGAAAGAATACACGAAGTCCGGCCCGTTCTTCCTCTCTGTTCACTCGCTCAATTACGGTGACTACGTGGACTGGCGCGATGCGTTTCACATCAGCGAGGAGCGTTACACCGAGAGTCCTGAAATCATGCTGCAAAAGGACGACGTGCTCATCTGCAAAGACGGCGCGGGAATCGGAAAGCTTGGCATCGTCGGTGAGCTTCCAGACAGAACCACCATCAACTCGTCGCTTCTGCTAATTCGAAGCGGGAAACACATCCTTCCCAAGTTTCTCTACCACTGTCTCACCAGCCCATACTTCCAAGACATCGTCCAATCTCGGCTGAACGGCGCAACGACGCCGCATCTTTACCAAAGGGACATCACGGAATTTCCAGTGGTCGTCCCCCCGCTGGCCGAACAGCAGCGGATCGTCGGGGTGCTGGACGAAGCGTTTGCCGGCCTCGCCACCGCCCAAGCCCACGCAGAAAAGAACCGCCAAAACGCCCGTGCGCTCTTTGAAAGCCACCTCCAATCCGTCTTCACTCACCGCGGCAAAGCGTGGGTGGAGAAGCCATTCGAGGACTGCATCGAGGATGTGACATACACCACGAAGATTCAGCGGAAGGAGTTCCTTGAAGATGGCAAATATCCCATCGTTTCGCAGGAGGCAGAGTTCACCAACGGATATTGGAACAAGGCGGCCGACGTTTTCAAGGTGACGCGGCCCGTCGTGATTTTCGGCGACCACACGCAGGTATTGAAATACGTGGATTTCGATTTCGTGCTCGGAGCGGACGGCGTGAAACTTCTGCCACCGAAGCCGTTTCTGATTCCGAAGTTCTTCTTCTATCACCTGCGGAGTGCTCCGCTGAAGTCACTCGGCTACGCGCGCCACTACCGTCTTTTGAAGGAACTCCAAATCAGCTATCCCGACTTGAACGCACAAGCGAAAATCGTCGCCAAACTCGACGCCCTCGCCAACGAAACCCAACGCCTCGAAAGCCTCTACCAGCAAAAGCTGGCGGCGCTGGCGGCGTTGAAAAAGTCGCTGCTGCACCAAGCCTTCACCGGAGAATTATGAATCCAGTCGGCAACCGAGAACTGACTCGTGAAGAACTATACGAAAAAGTTTGGTCTATGCCGACGACTAAGGTCGCGGCGGAATTAGGCATTTCCGATGTAGCGGTTAAAAAGCGTTGCAAGAAATTGAACGTGCCCAAGCCGCCACTTGGCTATTGGGCCAAAGTCGCGGCGGGACAGACGCCAAAGAAGATGCCGTTGCCGTCGTTGCCAACCAGCGCCAGTGAGGCTTTCGTGCAAACTGCCGAGAAGCCATTGCCGAAAACACTTTCACTGCCCGAAACAACAGAGCAATTACATCCGTTGGCGATGGAGCTGATGAAGACCCTAAAAGCAGCGAAACCGAGTTACGACAAACGTATCTGGAGTCAGAAACTGACTTTGCCTGAAGTGAAGGTCGGTAAAGACTCAATTGAGAGGGCAGTAAAGTGTTTTCACGTGATTGTTACTAACGTGGAATCTGTAGGAATTCCTTTCCGCAAAGCGCAAGGTTCGTACGGTTCTGGATTTTTTCGAAAAGGGAATGATCGGCTTTACTTGGGAATCGAAGAGGAGCTTGTGGAGTCGGACGGACCAGCCCGCCGTGCGAGCTGGCAGTCGCCGACGGACCGTTCGGTTCCATCCGGGAAGCTGACGTTTTCGCTCGCAACCGAACGCTATGGGTCACGTGAAGCGAAGCAGTGGAAGGAAAATGGCAAGTCTTCGCTCGGAGAACTGCTGGCCAAAATCGTGACTGAGATTCGCCGGCACTATGTTGAAGCGCAGAAACGGCGGGCGCAGGAAGCAATTGACAGAGAAAAGCAACGTGTTGAATCGGAGCGACGCTACCGAGAATACCAGGAAAAAGAAGCGATCCGTCTCGAGGAAGAGCGAAAGGGAAAACATGCAGCGGCCTTGGCATCAACTGCGCACACTCGGTCGGAAGATTTATTCAAAGCTGCCGAGTGGTGGCGGTTGCATCGAGTGACGATGGATTTTATTAACGAGTGCGAACAGCGTTGGAAGAGTAATCCGAAGGGCGAACTGTCTGTTGAGGAGCAAGCGTGGCTGACATGGGCGCGGGAAAACGCCAAAGCGATGTCGCCCTTCGAATCTAACTATCCCGACCCGGCGAAAGATGGGGCGTTTGATCCGGTAGCTGTTCCGTTGGGCGGGCCATATCCGGCGAAACGAGATTTTCCAAGGCCGCCAACGATGCCGAAAATCCCGCCGCCCGTCGTTCAGCAAAGCGGTTACTCTTCTAGCGCCGCGCCAGAGCCGAAACAGCAATATCCTTTTTGGCTGAAGTATCAGGCCCGATGAGAAATAAACTTGGACTAACATGTACAATGTGGACGTAATGCTGAGCGATGAGTGAGCCGGAAAAACTGATTCCGCTGCATGGCGGCTACCGGAAGCTGAAAAGCTTTCAGGTGGCGCAACTGGCCTACGATGTGACGGTGCGTTTCTGCGATCGTTACATCGAGAAGCGCAGCCGCACGCACGATCAAATGGTGCAGGCGGCGCGGTCGGGCGTGCAGAACATCGCGGAGGGCAGCCAGGCGAGCGGCACGTCCAAGAAAATGGAACTCAAACTCACGAGCGTGGCACGCGCGAGCCTGGAAGAACTGCGGCTAGACTATGAAGATTATTTAAGGCAACGCGGACTGGCGCAATGGACGCGTGAAGACGCGCGTCGGGCGGAACTGGTAGCGGCGCGGCCCGCCACGGCAGATGACGTGGCGGCCTGGGCGCGAGATGTGCATGGACAAGATGGACTTCATGGACAGAGTGGACGCGGGGCAAAGCCGAAGTCCACAGAGTCCATCAAGTCCACAAGGTCCACTTACCCGGAAATCGCCGCGAACGGCGCGCTCGCACTGCTCGCGGTAGCGTGTAGCCTGCTTGACCGCCAGATGGCCACGCAGGAAAAAAACTTTGTGGAAGAAGGCGGTTTCACAGAACGACTTTACCGCGTGCGCAGTGCCCGCCGCGCCAGACCAAATCTATGAACGAAGCTGAAACCAGAGCAGAGCTGATTGATCCCGCGCTCAAGGCCAGCGGTTGGGGCGTCGTCGAAGGTTCCAAAGTCTTGCGGGAATTTCACATCACGGCCGGAAAAATCCAGACCGGCGGCATTCGCGCCAAACCGTTGATTGCTGATTACGTTCTTGTTTTTAACCATCGAAAACTCGCCGTCATCGAAGCTAAGAGCGACGAGGAGGAAGTCGGCGAAGGCGTTGCGCAGACCAAAAACTACGCGGGCAAGCTCCAGCTCGACACGGCTTTCGCGAGCAATGGCAAAGAGATTTATCAGATATGCTTTGCCACCGGCAAAGAAGGGACAATCGCAAATTTTCCATCGCCACAGGAATTGTGGGACAAAACGTTCGCCCATCAGAATCTCTGGCGGGAAAAGTTCGACACCATTCCGTTTGAAGATGTCGGCGGCTCCAAAACGTCGCGTTATTATCAGGAGTTGGCCGTCAACAAAACGATGAACGCCATCGCGAACAATCGTTCGCGTATTCTGCTCACGCTCGCCACCGGCACTGGAAAAACGTTCATCGCGTTCCAGATTGCGTGGAAATTATTTCAAACCCGTTGGAATCTGAATCGCGATGGCGCGCGTCGTCCGCGCATTTTATATCTCGCCGACCGGAATATTTTGGCTGACCAGGCTTTCAACGCTTTTTCCGCGTTTCCCGAGGACGCCCTCGTCCGCATCAATCCCAAGGCAATCGCCAAAAAAGGCGGCGTCATCACCAACGGCTCCATTTTCTTCACCATCTTCCAAACGTTCATGACGGAGAAGGATGACACCTTTAATTTCGAGGGTTACACCAAGGATTATTTTGATTTTATCGTCATTGACGAATGTCATCGCGGTGGCGCGGATGACGAAAGCAATTGGCGGGGCATTCTCGAATATTTCTCTCCCGCCGTGCAGCTTGGCCTCACCGCCACGCCCAAGCGCGAGGCCAACGCAGATACCTACAAATATTTCGGCGATCCGGTTTACATTTATTCGTTAAAGGAAGGCATCAACGACGGGTTTCTCACGCCCTTCAAGGTCAAACGCATCAAGACCACGCTCGATGATTACATTTATACTTCCGACG
>JBDSYB010000145.1:0-7714 GCA_039925885.1 Verrucomicrobiota bacterium | reverse complement strand
GTGTCGCTCAACAATGAAACTTTTCCGTGCGACGAAACGTAAAGTCCTTCGGGCGACCAGCACATTCCCACAGGAACGCTGATGGTCGGTTTGTCCCAGAAAATTTCGTCTTTGTCTTCGAGGCCGTTCCCATCCGTGTCGCGCAAAAGATGAATTCGCCCGTCGTAACCGAGCGAGGTCAAAGTTCCATCCGGCGCGAACCGCAAATTATTTTGATTGGAAAGTTTGAGTGGCAATTCCTGCACAGTGAAGCCCGGAACGAGCATGTGGATTACCGGCTCGTCGGCTTTTCCGTTCGGCAAAAAGAATCCACCCAGAAAAAGACAGACGGAGAAAAGTGTTCGGCGCATAATCAAATAATTGGTTTTTTCCAAATCGGCACAACGCGTTTCATTTCATCAATTAACCACTGGCAGGCGGCGAACGCTTCTCCGCGATGCGGCGCGACGATTTCCACCCAGAGCGAGGGTTCGCCCACTTTGACTACCCCAATGCGATGCACTAGGCGAATTGATTCAATCGGCCAGCGTTTTTCCATTTCGTCAAAGAGCAAATGAAATTGGTGTTCAGCCATTTTGGAAAATGCTTCGTAAGTAATTGCGGAAATTTTTTCTGCTCCTTCCGCATCGCGAACCACTCCGAGAAAATAAATCACCGCGCCCATGCCCGGCGACATTGTGCGTTCCGAAATTAATTTCGCTTCGTCTATTGCCTCAGAAGAAATTGTCAGTTGCCGAATCATACAGTCGGTGAAACTCGTAAGTCGTAAATCCAAAATCGTAAACCCATCATCCTCCCTGCACTGGCGGAAACAACGAAACTTCATCGCCTTCTTTCAAAACGTAATCTTTCTTTTGGTATTCGACCCCCACGGCAATCAGCGTGGATTTTTGCATCGAAGCAAGTTTAGGAAATTTCTTCGTGAGTTGATTTTGTAAATCGGCGATGGCGGCTCCATCCGAAATTTCTTCCAGAGTATCCGCGCAACCGGTAAGCTCTTTGAAGTAGGAATAGAAATGAACGGCGACGCGCATGATCAGCCAATTGAGAGGAGGAAACATCGAGCATCCAACAGCGAACATCCAACGCTGAGTGCGGCGCAATCGGACATTCGATGTTCAGCGTTCGGTGTTGGATGTTCGATGTTTGCCTTCATTTCCCCGATTGATACATCTCTGGTTTCAACACGCCCACGAACGGCAAATTGCGATAACGTTCCGCGTAATCCAACCCGTAACCGACCACAAACTTGTTTGGAATCGTAAAGCCGACGTAATCCGCCTCCACTTTTTCCACACGCCGCTCCGGTTTGTCGAGCAACACGCAGGTCTTGATTTCGTGCGGTTTCAATTTTTTCAACTTTGCCAAAACCCGCGACAGTGTCCGCCCGGTGTCGAGAATGTCGTCCACGAGCAGCACGTCGCGACCATGCACGTCGAGCCGCAATTCCTTCGTGAAAACCAAATCGCCGGATTCCGTCCCCGCGCCATAGCTCGACACGCCGATGAAATCCAATCGCAACGGCAAAGAAATATTACGAATCAAATCACCCAGGAACATCACTGTGCCGTTCAGCAACGAAACGATGACCATTTCTTTTCCGCTGTAATCTTTCTCAATTTGTTCACCGAGCGCTTTGACGCGAGCCGCCAAATCGGCATCGGTGATTAAAATAGTTTCAACTTCGTTGCTCCAGTTCGGCGGAACACGATTGAAGGTTCGGGTGGGAATTGTAGAGAGGTTTTTTTTCATCGGTAGATCGTGAAAATTATCACAGGACGAGAACGGATTGTGCTGAATCGACATCGGCCTTGCGAATCTCAGACTCATTTTGAACTAAAAGTTGGACGATTTGAATACGTGTGCAATTACCAATACGGAGCCAAATAAACTTGGGAGGAGACCCATACAAAAGACTACGTTGATAAAAATCTGAATCTTTAGAAACAACTGTGAAGTCGTTTGCTCTCGCATATTCCCAAACTTCATCGTCGGCGACGCCTTTCAAACCACAATCGCGAACATGCTTGCTGCCGGGAAATACAGTCGCCAAAAGTTTGGGCAGCTTGGGCGAAAGATTTTCATCAAACAGCAGTTTCATGTGAAACGACCGTTAATCGCCGATCACGATCTGCGGCAAATGCAAAACACGCTTGAATGTCGTCCGCAGCGAGGTCAGGAAAATCCTCCAGAACTTCGGGAATCGTCATCCCGCCGCCGAGATAATCGAAAACATCAACCACCGTAATGCGCGTTCCGCGAATGCAGGGTTTGCCGCTGCGAATGCGCGGATCAATCGTGATGCGTTCCCGGTAATCCATGTTTAAAGAATATCTTTTGAGAGTTTTGAGTCAAGAATGAGCATCTTCCCGTGAATGATCAAAATGGTTTCGACTTCTTTGCTCCAACTGGCGGGAACACGATTGAAACTTCGGGTGGAAACAGCGGATATTGGTTTCTACATTTCTATGAGAAAAAGGAGAACTTTTAGTGATTCATTTGAAATTTTTGCTGGTCCATACACATCCACCGACAAACAAAGAAAGGTAAGACCAAAGATTAGCGCGGAGCACCGTTGAAAAAAGAACTTTGCGATTTTTGTCAGGCCACCGTCGCACCAAAATCCATCGCTCGATAAAAACTGAAATCGCGAAGCACGGAAGGAGCAGAAATGTCGCTGCCGCTGGAATCATCCAGCGTAAATCTTCTTCGTATGGAATTAGCCACGCTGCTTGCAAAGTGACGGCGATCAGCATTCGAATTGGTGAGTCCACTCCCAAAGCCTTTCCTCCGATAGGGTTCACAAGCTCAAAAATAAACATCAGCAGCCAGGCAATTGGGACTCCAAGCAACGTCGTCCATGCGTTCGCAATTGCTGTGCCTGCCAAGGCATCAGGGAAAGTAACTCGAATAAATTTTCGAACAAACAATGCTTCGATAAAGACTACTGGAATAAATGCGAACGCCATCAAGACGATCTGCGGAAAAAACATCGGCACTCCAACGTTCGCAAAAATTGGGATCATAATCTCTGAATTCCTCAAATATGCTTTGAATCATCGTGATCTTTTTTCACGTAACCGGATTCCTGACGCTGGAAATTCACTTCGTTCTTTTTTGTGTAGGCGTTGAAAACATCGTCAGCGCTCATGCCTAAAACCTGCGCCATGCTGATGAGAAAATGAAATAAATCCACGACTTCAACGCGCGCATTTTGTTCGTCGAACTTTTGATATTTCGCCCACCATTTCCAGGGAACGCTGTCGGTCAACTCCGCCATTTCCTGCGACATCGCGCGGCAATAATTTAAAATCCATTTTGTTTTTTCCTCCTCGGTCATGCTTTCGGTGTTCACGCCGATGCGTTGGTTGAGGGATTGTTGCATCCGAAAAAGTTCGCGGAGTTGGTCAGGTTTTTCCATCGACGGAGAATACAGGAGTCAGAATTCAGAAGTCAGGAGAAAAATTCCAACGTTAAATTCTGGCTCCTGTATTCTGATCTCTGACTCCTTGCCCACCAACTTCCCACCAACTTTGCCCTTTGAACTTCAAACATTGAACTCTATAAAACAGCCATGTTGCCGCGATTTATTGTCCAAGGCGGGCCGATGATTTGGGTCATCCTCGCCGCGAGTGCCGCCGCTATCGGCGTGTTCATCGAACGAATGTTGCACTACCATCGCGCCCAAATTAATTCCACCGAGTTTCTCAACGGCATCAGCAACGTCCTGAAGCGCGACAACGTGGTCGAAGCGCTGGCCATCTGTGACGCAACGCCCGGACCGATTCCGCGTCTGGTTAAAGTAGCTATTCTCAATCGCGATCGGGGCCGCGAAGGTATTCGTGAAGCGTTGGAAGACGCGGGTTTCACGGAAGTGCCCCGGCTGGAAGCGAAACTCAATTTACTGGCGACGATCGCTCAAATCGCGCCTCTCATGGGACTTCTTGGAACCGCGTTGGGCTTCATCGATATTTTTCAACAAATCGAAGATTCCGGTTTGCAGGCGAGTGTTGGGCAACTTTCCAAGGGAATCTGGCAGGCGCTGATTTGCACCGCAGCGGGGTTGTCTTTGGCAATTCCGAGTTACGCCGCCTACAATTATCTAGTGAGCCGGGTTAATTCTCTCGTCTTGGACATGGAACAAATCTCCACGGAAGTGCTTAACGTCGTCAGTGATTCGCTTCCCACATGAGGTTTCCCCGTCACGCCAAAATATTTCGCGGCCAGATGGACGCTGCGCCGCTGGCGGGAGTTTTTTTTCTGCTCGTTATTTTTCTGCTGCTGGCGTCCCTTCTTTACACGCCCGGAGTGCCGATTCAATTGTCGAAATTGCCCGCGAACGCAAAAGTTATTGTCATCACTAAAACCGGCGAGGTTGTTTTTGAACATCGCACTTACCCATCAAATGCGCTGGAGCAATTGCGCGAAGTTTTAAAAACTTTACCCGCGCAAAGCAAACTGGTGGTTGAGACCCGCGGCCAGGCTCCCCATGAAACACTGGCCCGATTACGACGCATGGCAAAATTTGTAAATTTACCAATGGAAATTGCGGGCGCGGGCGTGCAGTTGCCGTCGTCTCCCAACATGGTCAATGCGACGGGGCCAACGCTCGTGGTGGCGGTGAACATTGCGGGACAACTTTTTTTTGAAAATCAAATTGTCACGGCGGAAAAGTTGAGAACGCGCTTTGTGGAGGCGGTTGCGCGTTCACGTTCGCCGATGACTCTGGTGATTCTGGGCGACGAAGGGGTCGAATATGGGGCGATCGTGCGGTTGACGGCGCTCGCCGAAGAAACAGGCATCCGACAGGCTTTACTCCAAACCCGGCCCGCGCCGTTGTCTCGATGATTTGTCCTCGGAGCGAAATTGAAGGTTGGAATTGGCGGCGCTGGGCGTTTTTTTCTGTAATTATTTTCCTGGGCCAAATTCTTTTTCTCATTCTGCTGTCGCCGCGCGCTCCAGGTTCTGCCCGGAACGGAACACCACACGCAAGAGTTTTCCTTTTCCCAAAACCGCTCGCTCAATCGCAATTCACCGAACAGTTTTTGGCGGGCGATCCCACCTTGTTTGTTTTGCCAAAGAAGGAGGGATTTTCCGGTCCGGCATGGCTCACCGTTCCACCTAGGAATTACGATTTGAAGGAACAAACCGAGCCGCCTTTTTGGCTTCCTTTGAATGCAGATAAACTTGGCAATTCGATCGCGCGGCATGAACGCGTCAAGGAACCTTTGTTCGCATTTCCAAGTATTTTTCCGACAATTTTGCTTCCCGTTCTTCCCGAAACAAATCATATCCGCTCAACCTCCTTTCTGCGGATCGAGGGCGAACTGGCGACCCGTGAATTGATCCGCAGGCCCACGCTAAAAGTTTGGAATTACACCAACGTTTTAAGTAATTCGATTGCGCAAATCGGAGTGGATGCGCGCGGGTTGGTCGTCTCCACGAGATTGCTTGGCAAGTCGGGTTTTTCCGAAGCGGATGCGGCCGCCCTGGAAATTGCACGGCAGCTGCGGTTCCGGCAACAGTCGGGAAATCTGATGTGGGGAAATTTAATTTTTGGCTGGCACACGATTCCATCCGCCAGCAACGCCACTGAACGAGCGAAATCACCCTGAATCATGTCGCACCATACACTTCTTTTTGTTTACGTGGTTTCATTGCTCGCCTTGCTTTGTCTGGCGGCCATTTATTCGGAAATTCGTTCGCGGCGTTTTCGCCCCACTGAGATTCACGACCATGTTTTCCGCTGTGATAAATGTGGTTTGGTTTATACCGATGACGCAGACGTGGGGCGTTCCCGGTGCTCTCAATGCGGCGCGATGAACGACGCGATTGAATTCTGAAAAAAATTGTAGCGGCGATCTGAGGCCGTCGTTATTTTCCCCGAACGGAAACGGTTGGCGCAAAGCGCCGCACGGCAGACAAAAATTTTCGGCGAGTGAACGACTCCTCGCCACAACAAAAAAATACTAAAAAATTTATGGGAATGTGGATTGGCCGAAATCGAAAAGCGCGTGTCACGTATGGATTTGACGAAATCGCGCTCGTGCCGGGCGAAGTCACCATTAACCCAAACGAGGTTGATACGACTTTCAAGATCCCGCGCAAAGACAGCACTACGATTGATCTGAAAATTCCGATCATCGCCAGTGCAATGGACGGGGTGACCGATGTGCGCTTCTGCATCGAGATGGGCAAACTCGGCGGTCTTGGAGTGATCAATCTGGAAGGCGTGCAAACTCGTTATGAAAATCCCGCTGAAGTTTTGGAGAAGGTTGTCAATGCCAACAAAGACGAAGTCACCACGCTCATCCAAAAACTTTATCTCGAACCGATCAAAGAAGAATTAATTGCCAAACGTGTTCAAGAATTGAAAAAGGCTGGTGTGCTTGCAGCGGTAAGTTCCATTCCGCAAAAGGCCGAACGCTTCGCCTGCATCGCGCAGGAAGCGGGCGCAGATATTTTCATCGTGCAATCAACTGTCTCCACCGTGCGCCACGTTTCCACGCAATATAAAATGTTCGACCTTGGGGCATTCACGAAAATGTTGAACATCCCGGTCATCATCGGAAACGCCGTGACTTACAACGTGACTTTAGAACTGATGCAAAATGGCGTGGCGGGAGTTTTGATTGGTGTCGGACCGGGCGCGGCTTGCACGAGTCGCGGCGTGTTGGGACTTGGTGTTCCGCAAGTCACGGCGACGGTGGATTGCGCCGCGGCTCGCGATGCGTATCACAAGAAAACTGGAAAATATATTCCGATCATCACGGACGGCGGCATGAGCAAAGGCGGCGATGTTTGCAAAGCGCTTGCGTGCGGCTCCGATGCGGTCATGGTGGGAAGTGCGTTCGCTCGCGCCGAAGAAGCGCCCGGAAAAGGAAATCATTGGGGCATGGCGACTCCGCACGCAAATCTTCCGCGCGGCACGCGCATCAAAGTCGGCGTGACCGGATCACTAAAACAAATTCTCTACGGCCCAGCGACGGTAGATGACGGCTCGCAAAATCTGGTTGGCGCAATCACGACCTGCATGGGCAACGTCGGCGCGGCGAGCATCCGTGAATTTCAGGAAACAGAAATCATCATTGCGCCGAGTATTAAGACGGAAGGAAAATTATTTCAAACAGTGCAAAGTGTGGGAATGGGGACGCGGTAACAGATAGAACGCCAGTTCCAATATCGACAACCCTCATATGAGCTCCAGCGGTGTTAGGAATCAATGTTCCTTTCAAGACGACGACGCAGAAAGAAGGCTGTGGTAAATACCGCTGCCGATATAATTTCAAATTTAACGATGTCTCTCCGATCTTCCTTCTTCGCCTGTACGATTTCCATGCGGGTTGTTTCGCTTGGGGAATCGTTGTGGTGCTTGTAAGCGAGTGAACGTCGCTGAGTGTCATACAATCCAGGACATCCAACCATGATTAAGAGCATAAATGCCATGAACGAATCTAAAAGTCCTCCAAAAAGCTTCACCGTGGTCATGATGCCTCGCAGCTAAATATAGTACATCTTCTCTTTCCCAACGCTCGCATCGAGCAGTTGTTGAAAAGTAATTTGGTCGGCAGTGTCGTCTAAAGCACATTGCATTTTGTTCCAGGCGGCGCGCAACTCGGGCGGGCATTGCGGATCGCTCAAGGCCGGTGAATCAAAAACATTTCCGTGAATGGCTCGCAAAACTTCGCCAAGAGAAATTTCCGCTGGCGCACGG
>JBDSYB010000144.1:0-7217 GCA_039925885.1 Verrucomicrobiota bacterium | reverse complement strand
TCATTCACGCCAATTAAAATGCTCAAAACATCTGGCTTAAGATCGAGACAATCCGCCTGCCAGCGCTCAGCGAGTTGATAAACTTTATTTCCGCTGATGCCGCGATTGAAAATCTTCAACCCATCGGCGGGTCGCTCCACGAGCAACTCCACTGCGGCGAACCACGCGTAACCGTTGCCAAAACCAGACTGGTTGTTGGGCGCCTCTGATTTTTCTTTGTCGCGATTGCGGCCTGCATCCGTAATCGAATCGCCCTGAAACAAAATCACATCGCCTTTCGCAACTTTGTTTTTAGCGCGCGAGAAAAAATCGCAGCTTCGGCAGAATTTGCGGTCGCGAGTCCTGCCACGCCGAGCGCGAATCCGGAAGTTTTCAAGAACCCGCGACGGCTGACGGCTCGAGTTTTGGTTGAGTTGTTGTTCATAAATTGAACAGACTTTCAATGAGTCGAGCGGATTTGGGAGGTTCGATTTTCTTTCTAAATGTCTCGCAACGGACGCGAAGAAAGCGACGGTAAAACAAAGTGTCGAAATTCTCACGGGAATTTGGAATCCTTCGCCTGCTTCGCGTCCGTCGCGAGACATCCAATAATTTTATGCCAGAAGAAAATCAACAACAACCGGAACGCAAGATGACCGACGTTGAACGCATTCGCCACTCGTGCGCGCACGTGCTCGCGACTGCAATTTCCCATCTCTGGCCGGACGCGCAATTTGCTGCCGGACCACCCGTGGAAAATGGTTTTTATTACGACCTCGAATGTTCGCATCGCATTGCGCCGGAGGATTTCCCAGCTATCGAGAATGAAATGAAACGCGTGTTGAAAGAAAATCAGACCTTTGAAAAAGTCGTCGTGACGCGTCATCAGGCCTTGGAAGATTGCCAGAAAGGTCGTCTCGCCGCGCTGAGTTCCCGACTCACGCCGAGCAAATTCAAGTTGGACATCGTGCAGAACATTCCGGAGAACGAGCCGATTTCTTATTTCAAGAACGGCGATTTCATTGATCTCTGCGCCGGGCCGCACGTGATGCGCACGGGTAACATCGGTGCGTTCAAGCTCACGCACGTCGCCAGCGCCTACTACAAAGGCGACGAAAAAAATCCGCAACTCCAACGCATTTACGGCACCGCGTTCAAAAACAAAACCGAGATGGACGCCTACTTCACGATGTTGGAAGAGGCGAAGAAACGCGATCACCGGAAGATTGGCATGGAGATGGGCTTGTTCGCCATCGACACGGAATTTGTCGGGCCCGGTCTGCCGCTCTGGTTGCCGAAAGGGACGGCGATTTTGGAGGAGCTGGAAAAGCTCGCGAAGGAAACGGAATTTCAGGCGGGTTACGTGCGGGTGAAAACGCCGCACATTGCGCGGGAGAAAATGTATAAAACGAGCGGCCATTTACCGTATTACGCGGAGTCGATGTTTCCGCCGATGGAAATGGATGAATACCGCGACGAACGAAATAAACTTGAAGCCCGAATTGCGGAACTAGAAAAAAAACTTTCCGACCCCGCGAAGAAAATGGGCGGCTGAACTTTGTCGCCAAAACAAAACATTTCACTTCCGCGCCAAATGGGCAAACAATAAACACATGAAACCCTTCAGCCATTCCATCAGGAGCAATCCCGCAGACGGGCGCAAGGAAGCCATTCCCCGCCACAATGAAATCAAAAAGTTTTTGGCGCATCCCATCTGCCGCAATCTTTCCGTGCCAATTCCGCAGCGCAACTGGCCGACGACAATAAACATGTTCAATGGCATTAGAATTTGGTTGATTTGTGTGTCGCTAGGACTGCATTTAGGGTTAATCTCAACGGTTAAAGCCGCATCCTTCACCATTGATAGAAATCTTGTAGAGTATCGTGCTTACTTCCGTCAGGCCACATTGCTGACCAATGGTCAGGTATTAATGTCGGGCGGCAAAGATGATTTTGGATACAGCTCCTTTAGCTCGGAGCTATACAATCCAACCACCTTGCTTTGGGCTGGCACGGGAGGGTTGAATGTCGCCCGCCATGCCCACACGTCAACTTTGTTATCTGATGGGAGAGTGTTAGTTGTTGGTGGACTGGACATATACGCTTTCTTAACTGACTCGGAGATATATGACCCTATCAGTGGATCTTGGTCTAAGTCTGGCAATTTAGGCTATCCCGGAAAAACATTTTCAGGCAGGTATCTTCATACAGCGACATTGTTGCCAAACGGCAAGGTGTTGGTTGCTGGAGGATATATTCAAGGTGGTTTTGTCGGCAACGATTTAGAAGTGTTTGATCCAGCCACTGGGGTTTGGACTTATACCGGAAACTTGCGCTCCGGGCGCGACAACCATACGGCAACCCTTTTGCCAAATGGTAAGGTTTTAATTGCCGGCGGCAACAGCTTCTCTGGGGGATACTTAGCAAATACTGAATTGTTTGATCCTGCAACTGGCGCATCAATAGCAACCAATTCAATGAACACCACCCGCACACTTCACACGGCAACGCTATTGGCAAATGGGAAAGTTCTCGTTACTGGAGGAGGGAATTCAAGTGCCTATCACTCCAGTTGTGAAATATATGACCCATCCACAGGAACGTGGACAAATACGGGGAGCATGAACAATGCACGCGTTTATCACACTGCGTCACTGCTTACAAATGGGTATGTTTTGGTTACTGGTGGTCAGGACAGTAGCACGCACGTTCTTTCGAGCGCAGAACTTTATGACCCAACTGCGGGAGTCTGGAGAATCACAGCCTCAATGAATTCTCCTCGTTCGAAATGTTCTGCAACGGCTTTAACAAACGGAAAAATCCTTATCACGCCCGGCAGTGCCGCCAGTTCTATCGGCAATTATGCAACAGCAGAATTATACGATTTCTGGTCAGCAACGCCGCCTGCTATAATTAGCCAACCGTATTCACGCACCAATATTGAGGGGGACACTGTTTCATTCAGCGTCTTAGCCGTATTTCCCCCGGAAGCTAATTATCAGTGGCGAAAAGACGGCACTAATTTAACCGAGGGCGGACACTACCTTGGCACGGCTTCCAACCTGTTCCAAGTGCAAACGCTTTCCAGCAATGACGCAGGCAATTATTCTGTAATCGTCAGCAATTCCTACGGTTCAGTTTCCAGTTCTAACGCGGTGCTTAACCTGATAAACCCGCTTTACATCACTTTGCAACCCAGTAACCAGATTGTCCCTGTGGGCGGCACAGCTACATTTGGAGTTGCGGCCGTCGGATTAGGGACGATTAGGTATCAATGGCGCTTTAATGGCACAAACCTTTATCGCAACGACATCATAACCACTGCGGCAGGGAATGGTACGAAGGCCTTTTCCGGCGATGGTGGTCAAGCGACCAGTGCCTCCCTCAAAAGCCCATTAGGGATTGCGTTCGACACTTCTGGAAATTTATTTATTGCAGACAGCGAGAATTGTCGGGTTCGTAAAGTTACCACAAATGGAGCCATCTCAACGGTAGCTGGGAACGGCAGTTCTCAGTATTCCGGAGATGGAGGCCAAGCAACCAACGCTTCACTAAATTTCCCACAAGCCATCGCGGTGGATAATTTAGGAAATTTATTCATCACTGAATCCTCCGATCGCATTCGTAAAATAACTTCTAACGGTATTATTAACACCGTAGTTGGTAACGGCATATCTGGTTATACCGGAGATGGGGGCCAAGCAACCAACGCTTCGCTTTCCAAGCCTAAAGGGATTGCGTTTGACGCCTCCGGCAACATGTTGATTGCAGACAGTTTAAACCATGGAATTCGCCGAGTTACAACCAACGGCATCATTTCAACGGTGGCAGGAAACGGCATAGGAGGCTACTCAGGAGACGGAGGCCAAGCCACCAACGCTTCGCTTTACTTTCCTCATGGGATCGCGTTTGACGCCTCCGGGAACATGTTGATTGCAGACACTTCCAACTATCGCATCCGAAAAGTCACAAGCAACGGAATCATTTCAACGGTGGCAGGAAACGGCACGGGAAGCTACTCAGGAGATGGAGGCCGAGCAACTAACTCGTCACTAAATCCAGAGGCACTCGCAGTTGGCAGTTCCGGCGATCTCTTTGTTGCAGACAAGGGGAACATACGCGTCCGTAAAATATCCTCCGACGGCTTCATTACAACTGTGGCCGGGAACGGCGTCTTTGGTTATTCCGGCGATGAGGGAATCGCCACCAATGCCTCGCTATCTTTTTGCTATGGTATTGCCCTTAACAAGGTTGGCGACCTGTTTTTCTCTGACTACTCCAACGCCCGCATCCGCATAATTTCGGCATCTTCCGCACTAAGCAAACCGACGTTAACTATTGATAACGTATCCGTTACTAATTTAGGAGGCTACTCCGTGGTTATTACCAATGCGTATCGCAGTATCACCAGCATTACAGCGACGCTAGTATTATTGCAACCTCCTCATGGGTTCAATGGCTACTTAGCTAACGCTCAAACCTTCAATTTAGCATTTATTGGAACGCCCAATTATCCCTATATTCTTCAGTCAGCCACCAATTTAGCACCTCCCGCCCAATGGCAACCTGTCATCACCAATACTACCGACAATAGCGGGCAGTGGCGGTTTGCAGAAACTAACCTCGACGAAGCCCAGAAGTTTTACCGCGTGACCGTGCCTTAAAGCGCCAAATGGACAGACGAAATCATTCAGAGGTCGAGGCGATAATAGGTGAGGTTTTGAACCTGCTGATTATTCATTGGACGTTATATCGACACGTCGAGAAAAACTTCCCTGACCCGCAAAAGACCGGGCGAGAAGCTCTCTACCGTTGGATATTTACAATGCGTGTTTTAGAAAACGATATGATTTTACGGCTTTGCCGATTGGATGACGACGATAAATCAAAACACTGCCTTCGGGAAGCACTTAAGGCCGTGCGCTTGTTAATGCCAGACGCGGAGGCTAAAAATCTCGACAAACACCTAAAAGCTTATCGGGCGTCCATTAATCCGCTTAAAATACAAGCGCGCAACTGGTGCATTGCACATCTCGCGAAAGGCGCTGAAGAAAGTTTAACTCCGCAATTTCAGTTATTGGACGTCATTATTGAGGCGGTTGGAATTGCAGACGCGATTGCTGCCGAAGAAATAGAATATACTTTTCGTCCCAGCAAACATGATACTGTAATCAGATTGCGAGATTATCTCGAAAAGCCCGAATCAGGCTCTCCCTATCCAAAGGCGATTCAATAATGTCCTTTGCTCAAAACTGAAATAGCCTATTTTATCAGCATGAAAGCATTGCAAATCGAATACCCGGAATCGTGGCCCGCGGCAGCGGGTGCGAGTTCAGAACAGTTTGAAGGTGAAGCACGCATGGCGTTAGCGATGAAACTATTTGAAATGGGACGACTCACCAGCGGGCAAGCCGCACAACTGGCCTGGAGTTTCGCGCGGCGTCTTTCTCCTGACTTGTCCGCAATGGAATGTTCCGTCCGTAGCCTGGGATTCCGCTGAAATCAGCGCGGAATTCGCATCGGCAAAGGGCGAAATCTGAATTACTGTTGAACTATGAAAACGAATTTGCCCATCGAAGTTGATCCAGAAATCATGGGTGGCGTACCAGTTTTCCGAGGCACGCGTGTGCCGGTGCAATCGCTGTTTGAATATCTGGAAGACAATATGTCATTGGATGAATTTCTGGAATGTTTTCCTACCGTGCGGCGCGAGGACGCGATTGCGCTGCTTGAACACAGTAAGAATGAATTGCTGGTTCATGAGTGAAAACTTGTCAAAATCATCGCCGCAAGCCAGACTTGAATTATGAAAAAGGAATTCGTTTTTCAAATTGAAAAGGACGAAGACATGCTGGTTGCCGCTTGCCATGAGCCGGAGATGGCAACGCAGGGCGGAAGTCTCGATGAATTGATCACCATGATCCGCGATTTGGTTCAGTGCCGGTTCGATGGAAACGACGAACGTTTGCAGTGGCCGATTCGCCTTCACTTTGTTGACGATCCCGTCTTATCGGCTCAAGTCGCGTGAAACTTCCGCGCGATCTTTCCGGCGATGAAGTCTGCCGGGCATTGAAGCGGCTCGGTTTTGAATTTCTCCGCCAAACCGGTTCACATCGGCATTATGTGAAAGGCTCACTTCATCCCTGTGTGCCAATGCATCGCGGAATCAAACCGAAAACTTTACAATCCATTTTGAAGCAAGCGGAAATTACCGTTGAGGAATTATTGGAAAATCTTTGAAACAATCAATTTCGATTCAATGACTGCCACGACAACAGAACAGTTCAATCTGATTGAACAAGAAGTAAAAACCGGAGTTGCGCCAACAGAAATTGTTGCCGCTTTCAACGAGTGGTCGTCTTTGTACGAACAATTAAAAAAACTAGGCGAGCCGGAAAGTTATTACCTCAAAGCCATGAACTGTCCGCATCACCACCGCATTTTTGCGGCGGAACCGCACAGTTATCGCGACCTGCCGTTGCGTTTGGCCGAATACGGCACCTGCTATCGCTACGAACAATCCGGCGAGTTGTTCGGCCTCATGCGCGTGCGCTCGCTCAACATGAACGACGCCCACATTTATTGCACCGAAGACCAGTTCGCGGAGGAGTTCCGCGCCGTCAATGACATGTATCTGAAATATTTCAAAATCTTCGGATTGGAAAAATATCAGATGCGTTTCAGTACATCGTCGCCCGAAGGTCTCGGCAAGAAATACGTCAACGAACCGGAGCTGTGGAAAAAAACCGAGGACATGGTGCGCAAAGTGTTGATCGATTCCGGCATCAACTTTGTGGAAGTCGCCAACGAAGCCGCGTTTTACGGCCCGAAAATCGACGTGCAGGTCTGGAGCGCGATTGGCCGCGAATTCACGATTGCGACCAACCAGGTGGATTTCGCCGTGCCCGCGAAGTTCGGCCTGAAATATCGCGACCGTGATAACTCCGAGAAAACGCCGTTGTGCATTCATCGCGCGCCGCTCGGGACGCACGAACGTTTCATCGGCTTCCTGATTGAACATTACGCCGGCAACTTCCCGCTCTGGCTCGCGCCGGATCAGGTTCGTGTCCTCACACTGAATGCGGACGACAATCTGGTGAATTACGCGAAGGAAATCGTCAACGAACTGCGCCGAAACGAAGTTCGCGTGAGCAGTGATTTCGGTCCCGAACCAATCAAAGCGAAAATCGCGGACGCTGAATCAGCGAAAGTGCATACGATGCTCGTCATCGGCGGGC